>JAYFRK010000130.1:0-3223 GCA_034925975.1 Clostridium sp. | reverse complement strand
ATAGAGATGTGTATAAATATGAAAAAAATAGGTGTTATTTTATTAGTTTTTATTATGGGACTTACATTATTAGTTGGTTGTGGAAAGGAGTCAGCTGCTAGTAATTCAAAAGGTACTGCAGGTACTGAAACTAAATCTGATAATTCTTTGGAGACAGTAAAGCAGGCAGGAAAATTAGTGGTTGGATTAGATGATGCTTACCCTCCAATGGAATTCAGAGATGAAAAAAACAATTTAGTTGGATTTGACATTGACTTAGCTAATGAAATTGGAAAAAAGCTTGGAGTTAAGGTAGAATTCATGACAACAGAATGGAATGGAATCTTATTAGCTCTTCAATCAAAGAAATTTGATATGATAATTTCAGGCTTAAGTATTACAGAAGAAAGAAAAAAATCAATAGCATTTTCAGAACCATATGTTATGGGTGGTCAAGTTATAGCAGTTAAAGCTGGAAATGATTCTATAAAAACACTTGCTGATTTAAAAGGTAAAAAAGTTGGTTGTCAAATGGGATCTACTGGACAGAAGGCCGCAGAAACTAACTTAAAAGATATTAAAGAGCTTAGAAAATATGGAAAGATAACAGAGGCTTTTAGTGAATTATCAATAGGAAGAGTAGATGCAGTTATTATGGATGCCCAAGTTGGTGGATATTATATAGCAAAGAAACCAGGTGAATTTGTAGTTTTAAAAGAAATGGTAAGTGAAGAACCTATGGGAGTAGGCTTCAAAAAAGAAGCTAAGCAATTACAAAATGCCATTCAAAAGGCTATAGATGAATTAAAAGCAGATGGAACATTATCTAAGTTATCAGTTAAGTGGTTTGGGTTTGATGCATATAAAAAATAGTAATAAAGATACCTCTGTATATTTGTGAATACAGAGGTATAGAAACTTAAAGGCTTATAGGATGGACTATGGGGGGATAATATGGATATAGCAATTTTAAAAAATATGCTTCCGATATTGCTTAAAGGAAGTATTATAACTATAGAACTTACAGTTATATCAGTAATTTTAGGAAGTGTTATAGGAATAATTGTAGCTACTTTGAAATTATCTAAAAGCAAAATAGTTGTTTCAATTGTATCTTTTTATACTTGGTTGTTTAGAGGAACTCCAATGCTTTTACAGCTTTTCTTTTTCTATTATGCACTACCATTTGTGGGACTAGAGCTAACTCCTATGAGTGCAGCTATAATTGGATTAAGCTTAAATTCAGGAGCATATATGGCAGAGATTATAAGAGGAGGAATACTTTCTATAGATAAAGGGCAGTTTGAAGCTTGCAAGGCATTAGGATTTACTTACTTTCAAACTATGAAAAAGGTAATATTACCTCAAACTTTTAGAGTAATAATTCCTTCTATAGGAAATGAGTTTATAACAATGCTCAAAGATACTTCACTTGTTTCCGCAATTGCAATGGAAGAACTTATGAGAAACGCACAATTACAAATTTCCTCTACAGCAAGACCTATAGAAGCTTTTTTTATAGCAGGATGCTTGTATTTACTTATGACAACAGTATTTACAACTATATTCTCTTTAACTGAAAGAAAGCTTTCAGTATATTAAGGATGGTGGTTAAGGTGAATATGATAGAAGCTAAAAATTTAACTAAAAAATTTGGAGATTTAACAGTTTTTGAAAATTTAAATGTTAAGGTAAAAAAAGGAGAAGTTTTAGTTATAATAGGCCCTTCTGGTTCAGGTAAGAGTACGTTTTTAAGATGTTTAAATACACTTGAGCTACCTAATGAAGGAGAAATTATTATAGAAGGTGAAAAGCTAAATATAAAAGATAAAAAGGATACAAGATTAAAAATAGAAAAAATGGGTATGGTTTTTCAAAACTTTAATCTTTTTCCACATATGACTGTAGAGCAGAATGTAATAGAAGCTCCAATTACAGTAAAGAAAGAAAAAAAAGAAGATGTTCTAAAAAAAGCAAATGAATTAATAAATAAGGTAGGATTAGGTGATAAAAAAGATTATTATCCATCTAAGCTTTCAGGAGGCCAAAAGCAGAGGGTTGCTATTGCTAGAGCTCTTGCTATGGACCCAGATATAATGCTTTTTGATGAGCCTACTTCAGCACTGGACCCTGAACTTGTAGGGGAAGTTTTAAATGTAATGAAAGATCTTGCAAAAGAGGGAATGACTATGGTGGTTGTTACTCACGAGATGGGATTTGCAAGGGAAGTTGGAGATAGAGTTATATTTATGGATGGAGGAAAAATAGTAGAAGAAGGTACTCCAGAGGATATTTTCAGCAATCCTAAGGAAGAAAGAACAAAAGCATTTTTAGATAAAATACTTTAATATTAATTAACAAAAATAGTTATTAAAATTTTGCAATTGCAAATCATATAAATTATTAACAACTGGGTAATGAAGAAAGGGGATTTAACAATGAAAGAAAAAGTAGTATTAGCATATTCAGGTGGATTAGATACATCTATTATTATACACTGGCTTAAGGAAAACTATGATTTAGAAGTTATAGCATGTTGTGTAAATGTAGGTCAAGATGAAGACTTTGAGGAGATTAGGAAAAAAGCAATAAAATCTGGAGCATCAAAGATATATATAGAAGATGTAACAGAAGAATTTATCACTGATTTCCTATTTAAAGGTGTTAAAGCCAATGCTATATATGAAGGTAAGTACCTTTTAGGAACATCTTTTGCAAGACCATTGATTGCTAAAAAACTTGTTGAGACAGCTCATAAAGAAGGTGCAAAATATATATGCCATGGATGTACAGGAAAAGGTAATGACCAAGTACGTTTTGAAGTTGGGATAGCATCTATTGATCCTTCTATAAATATAATAGCTCCATGGAGAATGTGGGACATTAAATCAAGAGAAGATGCTATAGATTATGCTAATACTAATGGAATAGAGGTACCAGTAACTAAAGAAAAGATATATTCAAGAGATAGAAATATTTGGCATACAAGTCATGAGGGCGGAGATTTAGAAAATCTAAAAAATGAACATAAGGGAGATATGTATCTTATGACAGTACCTCCAGAAAAGGCAAAAGATGAAGCTACTTATGTGGAGATATATTTTGAAAAAGGTATAGCAAAAAAAATTAATGGAGAAGAATTAAGTCCTGTAGAAATGCTTAATAAGTTAAATAAAATAGGTGGAGAAAATGGAATTGGTGTTGTAGATTTATTGGAAAATAGACTTGTTGGAATGAAATCAAG
>JAYFRK010000415.1:0-4202 GCA_034925975.1 Clostridium sp. | reverse complement strand
CATCCACAGTATACAATTACTCCAGCACCTATTAAGCATTCATCAGAAATTTTACATGGTTCATACTCTTTATCGTCTTTAAATATACTATTAACTGATCTCATTGGAGTTTTTCCAACTACAGTACTATCATCTATTCTTACATTGTTTCCAATTATACTTCCCTCATGTATTACTACGTTATGTCCTATAATGCAGTTTTCTCCTATTTGAACATTGTCTTCTACAACTACAAAATGTCCTATCTTTACATTCTTCCCAATCTTAGAACTTTCCGAAATATATTTCATAATTGTATCCTCTCTTCTATTTTTTTGAAAGTGCTTTTTCCATATCTAATGTTGAGAAGTCTTCTAATGGGAATTTTATAGGCATTCCAGTAAGTCTTGACTTATATGCTGCAAGAATTATTGACATTGCTTTTTTACCCTCTTCTCCACTTATTAAAGGACTAATATTGTTATTTATAGCGTCTATAACATTTTTAAACAGTGGAGTATGTCCACTTCCATAAACACTATCCGGATCTCCTTCTTGAGCCTTTAATATATCTTCTTCACTATCTAAATTGTCCTCAAATCTCCAGTTTTCTATTCTATTTACAGCAAGTCCTCCTATGCAAACTGTTCCCTTTTCACCAAATACACTTAATGTCTCTTCTAAGTTTTTAGGGAATACACAGGCAGTTCCTTCAATCATTCCAATAGATCCATTTTTGAAACGTATTAAAATTGCTCCAAAATCTTCTGCTTCAATATCTCTTAAAAATGTATCGCATTGAGCATATACAGTGTCTATTTCTCCGCCCATCATCCATTGAAGCAAATCTATGTTATGTATGCATTGATTCATTAGAGTACCACCATCAAGCTTCCAAGTTCCTCTCCAAGGCGCTTGTTCATAGTATCCCATATTTCTATTCCAAAGTATCCTTGCAGTACCATTAATAAGCTTACCAAATCTATCTCCTTCAACAGCACTTCTCAATTGTTGAATAGGTTTGTTAAATCTGTTTTGATGACATATTGCCAATTTCACATTATTTTCTTTAGCTACTTTTATCATTTCATCAGCATCTTTAATTGAAAGGGCCATAGGTTTTTCTACTACAGCATGCTTTCCCTTTTTCATGCAATAAATTGCAATTTCAGGATGGTATCCGCTTTCTGTTGCTATAGTAACAACATCGATATCTTCTTTTTCCAACATTTCTTTATAATCACTATAAGTGTTTACAGTAAAATCTGATCCCATTTTTTCTATGTATTCATTTTTCTTTGCAATTGCTTTATCTATATCTATATCACATGTTGCTACAAGAGTAGCCTCTTCTCTATTATTTATTAAACCTTCAACGTGTTTATATGAAATTCTTCCGCATCCTATTATGGCAAATTTAAGCTTTTTCATGATATCACTCCTTAATCATAATAAAGGATAAACCCTAAAGGGTCTATCCTGTTAATTCTAAAGTTTGTGTATTTTTTCTCTATTTTCTTTAACTTCTTTTGAAGCATTTCTTGTATCATAGAATATTTTTGATTTTTTAACTATTTCTTCATAATTATAGCAACTATGATCTGTTGTTATAATAACTATATCAGCATTTTCAATAGCATTTTCCCATTCTACAGATACATATTCTTTTCCATTTTGTTTAAAGCTTGGTACATATGGATCATTATAAACTACTTCTGCTCCATTTTCTTCTAAGTGTTCAATAACTTTTAATGCTGGAGATTCTCTCATGTCGTCAATATCCTTCTTATAAGCTACTCCCATTAAAAGAACTTTTGAACCATTCATTGCTTTTTTATCCCCATTTAATAACTTCATAGCATTATCTACTACAAATTCAGGCATGAAATCATTTATTTCTCCTGCTGTCTCTATAAGTCTTGTATGATAGTCAAATTCTCTAGCCTTATAAGTCAAATAGAATGGATCTAATGGTATACAGTGTCCTCCAAGACCTGGACCTGGGTAGAATGCCATAAATCCGTATGGCTTTGTTTTAGCTGCATCAATAACTTCCCAAATATCTATACCCATTTTTTTACATAATATAGCCATTTCATTTGCAAGACCAATGTTTATATGTCTAAAAGTATTTTCAAGTATTTTTTCCATTTCAGCTACTGCTGGTGATGAAACTTTGTGTATTTCTCCTTCTAAGACATTACTGTATAATGCTGCTGCAACTTCAGTACAGTCAGCTGTTATTCCTCCCACTACCTTTGGAGTGTTTTTAGTTTTAAATTGCTTATTACCTGGGTCAACTCTTTCTGGTGAGAAAGCTAAGAAAAAGTCTACTCCGCATTTTAATCCTGATTCTTCTAAAATAGGCTTAACTATTTCTTCTGTTGTTCCTGGGTAAGTTGTACTTTCAAGAACTACAAGCATACCTTTGTGGATATATTTTGCAACATCTTTTGTAGAGTTAACAACATAAGACACATCTGGTTGTTTGAACTTGTCAAGTGGAGTTGGAACAGCTATTGCAACTGCATCTACATCTTTAACAAATGAAAAATCAGTTGTTGCTTTTATCTTTCCAGCCTTAACTAGGTCTTCTAAATCTTGATCTAGTATGTCTCCAATATAGTTGTGACCTTCATTTACTAATTGTACTTTCTTTTCTTGTACATCGAACCCTATTACATCATAACCAGCTTTAGCCTTCTCTACAGCCAGTGGTAATCCTACATAGCCTAGGCCTACAACGCCTAGTTTAGCAGTTTTATTTTTAATTTTTAATAAAAGGTCTTCTTTTAAAGTTGTCATTATTATACTTCCTCCTAAAAATAAGGTTTATTTATGCTTAAGTTTTAAATTATAAATTATTTTAACGTTTCTATTAATATTCTCTTCCATACCCTCAATGTATATGCAATAAGATTTTTATTGCTTTCTCTTGTAAGTTGGAACTTTTTCTTCAAGTAGTTTAATTATATCTTCTTTATCTTTGTATATAACTTCTTTAAATTCTCCAATAGCCTGTTCTACATAATTCATATCAAATTCCATAGGTTTTTCAACGAATATTTTTTCATGTTCTGTAGATGTAAGAGCTACTTCATCCATTAATAGTTCTTCATATAGTTTCTCTCCTGGCCTCAATCCAGTGTATTCAATCATAATATCTTCGTCTGGTTTTAACCCTGACAATCTAATCAAATCTCTTGCTAAGTCTACTATTTTTACTGGTTCACCCATATCAAGAACGAAAACTTCTCCTCCTTCTGCCATAGCACCAGCCTGTATTACAAGTTGTGCTGCTTCAGGAATAGTCATAAAAAATCTATTGATTTCTGGGTGTGTAACTGTAACAGGTCCCCCCTGTCTAATTTGCTTCTTAAATAGTGGTATTACAGAACCATTACTTCCAAGCACATTTCCAAATCTAACTGCTACATATTCAGTTTCACTTTCCTTTCCAAATGCTTGGATAATTTTTTCACAGAATCTTTTAGTAGCTCCCATAACGTTTGTTGGATTTACAGCTTTATCTGTACTAATTTGAACAAATCTCTTAACTTTATACATATCACTACATTTTGCTAAATTATATGTTCCAATTATGTTGTTCTTTATAGCCTCTGCAGGATTTGCCTCCATAAGAGGAACATGTTTATGAGCTGCAGCATGAAATACTACATAAGGTCTATATTTTTCAAATATTTCCTTTAACCTCTTCATATCCCTGATAGATGCAATTGCTACTTCCAAATCTAAATTTGGATACTTATATTTTAATTCCATTTGAAGATCATAAGCATTATTCTCATAGATATCAAGTATTATAAGTTTTTTAGGTTTGAACTTAACTATTTGTCTACATAGTTCAGATCAAATTGATCCTCCACCACCTGTTACTAAAACTACCTTATCGTATATATATTTATTTATGTTCTTATTATTTAGTTTAACTGGTGCTCTTCCTAGAAGATCATTAATATCTACATCTCTTAATTGACTTATATTTACATCACCATTAATTATTTCGTAGATACCTGGAAGTGTCTTTAATTTACAACCTGTTTTTTTGCATATATTATATATCTCTTTTCTTTCTTGAAAAGGAGCAGATGGAAGAGCAATGAATATCTCTTCTACTTTTTTTTCTTCACATATTTTCTCAATGTCATTTCTATTTCCTAATATCTTAATTCCATTTATAACATGACCTTTTTTATATAGAT
>JAYFRK010000521.1:0-4322 GCA_034925975.1 Clostridium sp. | reverse complement strand
GAACTAATAATTAATAATATATATAAAATGAAGACTAGCATAGATGGGCTTTGTTTACGTACTTCTATAATTGTAGGTTTTCCAGGAGAAACAGAAGAAGAGTTTAATGAGTTAAAAGATTTTATAATAGATACTAAATTTGATAAACTTGGTGTCTTCAAATATTCTCAAGAAGAAGATACCCCTGCAGCTAATATGCCTAACCAAATTGAAGAACACGTTAAAGAAGCTAGACAAGAAGAACTTATGTTAATACAACAAAATATATCTAAAGAAAAAAATAAGGTCAAAATAGGAAAGTCTTATAAAGTCATTGTAGAACGACTTAGAGATGAATATTACTATGGTAGAAATTATGAAATGTCACCAGAAATAGATGGTGAAATACTTTTTAAATGTGATAATATATTAAGTATAGGAGATTTTACAGAGGTATTAATAACTGATGCCTTGGAATACGATTTAATAGGAGTTGTTAACTATGAATCTTGCCAATAAGCTTACCCTAATTAGAATAATTTTAGTTCCATTTTTTTTAATATTTATATCAATTGATAATATATATTCTATTATTATAGCTACAGTTATTTTCATAATAGCTGCTTTAACTGACAAGTTAGACGGTTATATCGCCAGAAGCAGAAACCAAATAACTAAGTTTGGGAAATTTATGGATCCATTAGCCGATAAACTACTAGTCACCTCTGCATTAGTTGCTCTTGTTGAGTATGGAATAGTTCCTACTTGGATGGCTATGATCATTATAGGAAGAGAATTTGCAGTTACTGGATTAAGGTCAATTGCTGCCTCTGAAGGAATAGTAATTGCTGCTAGTTGGTGGGGAAAGATCAAGACGGTAACTCAAATGACAGCTATAATTTGTGCTTTGATCACATTAATCTTTAGATGGCAGTATCTTAAGAACATAACTTATATAATATTAATAATTTCTGTAATAGCTACTCTAGTATCTGGAATAGACTATTTTGTTAAAAATAAAAAAGCAATTAGTATGAAATAATGATTAAAATTGTAAAAAATGGATATAACTTATAAAAGTTCCTATATGTAAAATCTTAGGAACTTTTATTCTGTACTATTGACCTAAAGTTAAATATGTTGTATAATTTTATTCAGAACACATGTTCGAACTTTAGTGATTGTAAACCTGAAAGGGGTAGATTAATATTATGAATAATGAAAAGATGAAAGCATTACAGGCAGCTCTAAGTCAAATCGAAAAACAATTTGGAAAAGGTTCAGTAATGAAACTTGGTGAAAATCATGTACTTAATGTAGAAGCTGTATCAACAGGAAGTTTAGCTCTAGATATAGCTTTAGGAATTGGTGGAATTCCAAGAGGTAGAGTAATAGAAATATTTGGGCCAGAATCTTCTGGTAAAACAACTGTAGCTTTACATATTGTTGCTGAAGCTCAGAAAAACGGCGGTACAGCAGCATTTATAGATGCAGAACATGCACTTGACCCTGTTTATGCTAAAGCTTTAGGAGTAGATATTGATAATCTAATAGTATCTCAACCTGATACAGGAGAACAAGCTTTAGAAATATGCGAAGCTTTAGTTAGATCTGGGGCAATAGACGTAATAGTAGTTGACTCTGTTGCCGCATTGGTACCAAAAGCGGAAATTGAAGGGGAAATGGGTGATTCTCATGTAGGTCTTCAAGCAAGACTTATGTCTCAAGCACTTAGAAAATTAACTGGATCAATTAATAAATCTAGATGTGCAACTATATTTATAAATCAATTAAGAGAAAAAGTTGGAATAATGTTTGGAAATCCAGAAACTACTCCTGGCGGTAGAGCTTTAAAATTCTATGCTTCTGTTAGATTAGATGTAAGAAAAATAGACTCAATTAAACAAGGTGATGAATATTTAGGAAGTAGAACTAGAGTTAAAGTCGTAAAAAATAAAGTAGCACCACCATTTAAGCAAGCTGAATTTGATATAATGTACGGAACAGGTATTTCAGCAGAGGGTAATGTTCTTGATGTAGGTGTTGAAAACGAAATTGTTCAAAAAAGTGGTTCTTGGTTCTCATATAAAGATATGAGATTAGGCCAAGGAAGGGAAAATGCAAAACAATTTTTGAGAGAAAATGCAAATGTGTTAGTAGAAGTAGAAAATCAAATAAGAAGTAAATATAGCCTACCACTTAGAAATTTAGCAGTAAATGACACTAAAGCGGAAAAAGATACTACCAATAAAGTTGTTGAAGAAAAATAATAATCAATAATTTAATTATTTAAGTAGCATTCTTTATAAATCATCTAAATTTTGAATTTAGTATTAAAGTAATGCTACTTTTATATTTTAAAAATTACAGTAAAAAGTATTAGCATTTTTTTCATAAACTTGACACGAATTTAAAAATAATATAAAATGAATACAAATACTGGTTTAACATGTACAATGGTTAATATATAAACAAATATAACACCTTTTCTAAACTTCGATGACGCTTGTTTACGAATTCCAAATAGGACAGAGTAAGGAGGTGTTGATTTGGCCAATAACTTAAATATATTAGTACCTTTTTTAATAATTGTTGTTATTTTAATTTCTATTTTTGTGATAATATATGTTAGAAAAAATATTTCCCAAGCAAAAATTGCAGAAGCGGAAATGAACGCAAAAAGAATAATTGAAGAAGCAGAAAAAGGTGCGGAATCTATAAAAAAAGAATCTATTTTAGAGGCAAAAGAAGAAGTACACAAATTAAGAAATGATTTTGAAAAGGATTCAAGAGAAAGAAGAAATGAAATCCAAAGACTTGAAAGAAGAATTATTCAGAGAGAAGAATTACTTGACAAAAAGAGTGAGGCTATTGAAAAAAAGGAAGAAGCTCTTACCAAAAAACAACAGGAAATAGGCGAAAAAGAGGCAGGTGTAGATGAGCTTTATGAAAGACAAAGACAAGAATTGGAGAAATTATCAAACTTGTCATCAGAAGAAGCTCGTCAATTGTTGTTAGAAGACACTAAAAAAGAAATCAAGCATGATGTTGCAATTATGATTAAAGAAATGGAAAATAAGGCTAAAGAAGAAGCTGATAAAAAAGCAAGAGAAATAATATCATGTGCTATTCAAAGATGCGCTGCCGACCATGTAGCAGAAAGTACTGTTTATGTAGTATCATTACCTAATGATGAAATGAAAGGTAGAATTATAGGTAGAGAAGGTAGGAACATAAGAGCTTTAGAAACATTAACTGGAGTTGATCTCATAATTGATGATACTCCAGAAGCTGTAATACTATCAGGATTTGATCCTATTAGAAGACAAGTAGCAAGAATAGCTCTTGAAAAACTTATAATTGATGGAAGAATCCATCCTGCAAGAATTGAGGAGATGGTAGAAAAGGCCAAAAAAGAAGTTGAAAATGATATCAAGGAAGAAGGAGAACAAGCAACTTTTGAAACAGGAGTACATGGTCTTCATCAAGAGTTAATTAGACTTTTAGGAAGATTGAAATATCGTACTAGTTATGGTCAGAATGTTTTAAAACATTCTATTGAAGTTGCTTATTTAGCTGGACTTATGGCTTCTGAACTGGGTATTGATCCAACTTTAGCTAAAAGAGCAGGATTACTTCATGATATTGGTAAAGCTGTTGATCATGAAGTAGAAGGCCCTCACGCTTTAATAGGTGCTGAAATGGCAAAAAAATACCACGAATCTCCAATCGTAGTAAACGCTATTGCTGCACATCATGGTGATGTTGAATCTGAGTCGATTGAAGCTATACTTGTTCAGGCAGCTGATGCTATTTCCGCAGCTAGACCTGGTGCAAGGAGAGAAACTTTAGAAGCGTACATTAAAAGATTAGAAAAGCTAGAAGAAATAGCAAACTCCTATGAAGGCGTAGATAAATCTTATGCTATACAAGCCGGAAGAGAAATTAGAATTATGGTTAAACCAGAAGTAGTTGATGATCTTGGATGTATTGAAATGGCGAGAAATATAGTTAAAACTATAGAGAACGAATTAGAGTATCCAGGTCAGATTAAAGTTAATATTATAAGAGAAACTAGATCTATAGAATATGCTAAATAATTTTTAAGTAAATCAAGATCCTTTTGAAATTTGTTTCATGATAATTGCAAATTCCAAAAGGATTTTTATTTTTTTTGTAGAATATATTAATAAAACAATATGTTTTATTAAAAACTAATAATTCTAAACATATTCTGTAATGTTCATATAACTTTACAGAACGTCTAAACATAATAGGGGGTTAATTATGGAAGTATTAAAGGTATCAGCGAAATCTAGTCCTAATTCAGTAGCTGGGGCACT
>JAYFRK010000514.1:0-10759 GCA_034925975.1 Clostridium sp. | reverse complement strand
TCAATTAAGAAATAGAAGAGTTGATTTGTCAAATTTTATTTATGGAATTGCGGTAAACTCTCAAACAATAAAAGAAATTCAACTGCAAAACTATTGTTTTGATAAAGTTATTTCAGTTGAAAATAAAGCAAACTTCAATTATTTATGTACTAAGGAAGAAAATGCACTAATCCTTTATACAGGTGGATTTTATACTCCAATACAGAAAAGATTTTTGAATAAGTTATATAATCAACTTATTAAGTATAATAGCAATATTGAATTTTACCATTGGAGTGATATAGACCTAGGTGGATTTAATATCTATAGAAATATAAAGCAATATATTTTTAATGATGTTAAACCTTATTTAATGGATGTGGAGGTAATGAGGAAGTATATTGATTGGTGCGAACCTATTGAAGATGAAAAGTATATATTGAAGCTAAAAAAATTGTTAGAGGATAAATATATTGAAGAACTACATGGCTTAATTAAGTTTGTTATAGATAATAAATTAATATTAGAACAGGAAAGTCTCATAACTTGAATAAGGTGCCTAAAAAATTTGTAATACTTAAAATTTTCACTTGCATGTGTTACTATTATTTATATAGAGAAAAAGTATAGATGCTCATATGCACTGGTTTAGTAGCATTACTTTATAATTTAATCCCTGTAATAGCATTATAATAGATGAGTAGTTATTTATAAAAAAGGAAGTGATTAAATGCCAACAATAAGTATGTTTTATGGAATAATTATACGTATGTATTGTGCACCTAAGGAGCATGCACCATCTCATTTCCATGCTTTTTATGGAAATTATAAGGCAGTTGTAGATATAAATACTTGTGAAATAATAGAGGGAGAGCTACCCAAGAAGCAATTAAGGTTAGTATTGGCATGGGCTGAACTTCATCAAGACGAATTGAGGGCTAACTGGAAACTAGCTATGGATAGTGAATTACCATTTAAAATAGAACCTTTAAGGTAAGGGGGGATAGTATGTATTTATCAGTTACAGACGTTAAAACATTAGATGAATATAAATTATTATTAACTTTTGAAAATGATGAAGTAAGACTATTTGATATGAAACCATATTTGGATAGAGGAATATTTAGAGAATTAAAAGATATGTCTTTGTTCAAATCTGCAAGAGTTAGTTTTGATACAATAGAATGGGAGAATGAGGCAGATATAGATCCTGAAACACTATATGAATATAGTGTTCCTTATAGCGCCAACTAATAGTGGGCTTTAACTGCTAGGCTTCGCCTCCGACAAATGAAACTCTCCACGAATACGTGGAGGGTTTTTCACGTTTGTATGGAAGTTTATCCGTTAAGTATAAAAATTTTTCATAAATGAATAAGGGTTAAATTATTCTGTAAATCAAAGCAATCCTATGATAAAATGTAACTACTATTTGCCTTTAGGGGGAGCATAATTTTGAACATAAAAGAAAAAGTTAAAAAACTGCCTTCTTCACCAGGAGTATATCTTATGAAAGATTCCTTAGATACTATTATTTATGTAGGGAAATCCAAAAACTTAAGAAATAGAGTTGGATCCTATTTTATAAATTCAAAATCTCATTCTCCAAAGGTAATAAAATTAGTGAAAAATCTTAAGGACTTTGATTATATTCTAACAGATACGGAATTTGAAGCTTTATTGCTTGAATGCAAATTAATAAAAGAAATTAAACCAATATATAATAGACAAATGAAAAGTCCAAAAGGTTATTGTTATATCAAAATAAAAATGGACGAGAAATATCCAGATATTGAAATTTGCAGCGAGCCTAACAGTTCTGATGGAGAACTTTATTTTGGACCTTATACTAATAGGAATACTGTAGAAAAAGGTCTTTACGGCATAAAAGAACATAGTAAAATTTTGTGTACTAATAGTTCTCGAAAGGCTTCAGGTTGTCTAAAACATTCTATGAACTTGTGTATTGGTATGTGCACAGCTAATCCTTCTGAAGAGCATTATTTTGCCTTAGTAGAAAAAGTGATAAAATTGCTTAGTGGCACTGATTTAACTATTTTGGAAGAAATGGAACAGAAAATGAATATTGCTGCTGCAAACCTTGATTTTGAAGGTGCAGCTAAATATAGAGATTATATAAGAGCAGTAAAGCATTTGGTAAGTACTGCAAAAATTATTAGATTTACAGAAGCTAATAAAAATATTGCTTTAGTAGAGTTTCTAAATAATAAAGAAATTAAATTTTTTTTGATAAGATATAATAAACTGCTTTTCAGTGAAAGGTATAAACTTAACAATCTTAGTACTAATGAAATAAAGCATAAATTTAAAAGTAATATTATATCCTACTTTAGTGATACTTTGAAAAGTTCAGCTAAGATTGGTAAGGACGAATTAGATGAAGCTCATATAATATATAATTATTTAAAAAGTAAAGAAAGTGCATGTAAATATATAGCTATTCCAGAACAATGGATTAATGATATGGATAGCCTAAGTGTTGACAGAGCTGTTGATGAATTTGTTTCAGATAATTTGTTCTTCATTAAATAATCTATAATTATTACCATCTTCTCTACAGGATTTAAATAGCTTTTTAAGGAGGTGAAACCCTATGGAAAAATATATAAGAGAAGAATTGGCAGAAGCACTACAGGTTGTGTCTTCAACTATTAGTAACTGTGAAAAAATGCAACCAAAATTTGATGAGGGTACTTCACAACACACATTACTTAAGAATAGGATAAAAGCACTGTATATTTCAGAATTATTAATAACAGACCAAGACGTTATGGGCAAATATACAAAAGAAGAATTTATAGAAGCACTACCACCTGTATCTTCAATTATCAGCAAATGTGAAAAAGCACAGCTAAAATTTGCGGAGGGTACCGGTCATCACACTCGTCTTAAGAACATAATAAAAGCCATGTATATTTCAAGATCATTAATAACAGATGAGATTAATAAAAGGGGTTAATTTTCAGTTTTTCGGTGAGATTATGTTAATTTAAAAAAGAATAAGAAAATCATTTAAGAGAGGGTGTATCATGGCCAAACATCATATCTATACAATGAGTGTAGCAAGTGTCTACCCCTTTTATGTTATGAAGGCGGAGAAAAAAGGACGTACGAAAACAGAAGTCGATGAAATCATCCGTTGGTTGACAGGATATAGCCAGGAAGAGTTAGAAGCACAACTGGAAAAACAGACAGATTTTGAGACTTTCTTTGTGGAAGCTCCCAAACTGAATCCTTTGCGGACTTTGATTAAGGGTGTGGTCTGCGGTGTCCGAGTGGAAGACATTGAAGAACCAACTATGCAGGAAATTCGCTATTTGGATAAGCTAATTGATGAGTTGGCAAATGGGAAAGCGATGGATAAGATTTTGCGGAAATAATGTTTGAAAACGAAGAAATACTGATTCCATATATAAAAGAATCGGCGTTTTTGTTGAACCGTATTATAAATAATGTAGACTTTTTAAATGATAAGTTTAGATCCATAACTGCCTGTAAGTAGCTTCAATAGCTATTTACAGACAGTTGTGTTTTTTTATGGGGAATGGTAGCTCCACCAATGAAACCCTGGACGATAATGTCGAGGGGGTTATAGCTTAAGAGACTATTATTTTTTATTTTTTTTCATATTTATAGAGTTGGAAGCCACTGTTGTAACACCTGCAACTAAACTACTCACTCCTAATATAGTGCTCCCTAATAATAGCTTTGTTGTGCCTGCAATAATAAGTCCAACACCAACAGTTCCACCAATAATAGAACCAATTCTTGATACCTTCTTTGATGGGTGAGTTAATTTTTTTACAGTATCTGTTGATTTACATAAGGTTTCTTTTGATAATTTTTCTGTTGCCTCTATTATTTTCTTATTGAAATCTTGCATAATATTACCTCCCAATTATTTTAGTAAAATCCCTGAATTGATTGCCCCACTTATTAGAGCACAAACTCCAAATACAATTAACCACCAAGCCCATTTACTTTTCATTATTCCACCTCTATATATACCGACTGTTGGTATGTATATCTGTAAAAATAAGCTGCCTTTTATGGCAGAATATTTTAATACTACAAAACTATTAGGAAAATGTTGCATCACGAAAGTCATTAAGCGCTACCATGATGTCTGCATCAATAACTGGCAATCCCATATTATCAAGTAAACTTTTTAAAAAACTTATTTTTCTAGTAAACTGCTCTTTTGTAACAGCAAATACCGCAGGGTTTAACCAGATATTTATTAAAAGCATTACCACCTCAGATAACTCCTTTGAATTGTCAACAGTGATAGAACCGTCTTTAATTCCTTCTTCTATAATTTTCTGCAATAAAGGGGCATAAAAGGTAATACATTGATTGATCTGTCCTGATAGAAATTTAGGGTTTTTCATCAATGTAGGTGACGAACGATATAGCTGTTGCTGTTCTTTACTAGATATTGACTCTACAAAAATTTTTTTTAGTTTTTGTAATCCATTTAATGATTTATCATTTTTTATCTTATCAAATGGATTATGCTCTGCATACATTCTTGCAGTAACAGCATCAATAATATCTTCCTTTGAACTAAAATGATGATAGATAGCACCTTTACTAAGGTCTCCTAAATTATCAACTATATCTTGAATCGTAGTCTGCTCATATCCTTTTTCTATAAACAGTTTAAGGGAAATATCCAAAATACGATTTATAGTTACTTCTGGATATTTATTTCTTGCCATTTAACTCCTCCTTTTAGATACATACGGTTGGTATGTTTATAATAGCAATTAACTTTCTATTTGTCAATAATATACAAGCAATATTATAAATAATATATTTCCATGTTATATATTGACAGGAAAATACTTATGGTATAGTATATAAAATATACTTCGATGAAAGAACTAATTTGAGGAGACTTTTCTATGGTACCTAATAGTGGATTAAATTTTGAAGCAATAATTTTTGATTATTTTGATGAGATAAAATTTTTATTTTTTCCAGATCAATGGAGCAGTGCATTTTTAGATTATTCCAAAAATGAACTATTGGTGCTTTTATTTATCTATAGAAATAAGAGTGCAAATATGACAGAGATTTCAAATTATATCAATGCTCCATTAAACACAACCACTGGAGTTGTTGGTAGACTAGAGAAGAAGTTGATGGTGGAAAGAAAAAGAGATGATGGTGATAGAAGAGTAGTAAACATTGTTTTAACCAGAAAAGCAAGTGAATTCATTGATCAAGAAAAAAAGATTATTGAATATTATTTTAGAGAAGTATATAAAGCATTAACAGATGAAGAAAGAGTTGCTGCTATGAGCATATTTAACAAAATTATTTCTATATTGAAGCAAGGAGAAAGTAGAACAGAGGAAGAAAATAAATCAGTTAAGAAGGTTAAAAGAATAATTATAGAATAGCTTAGATTACTAAGTTATTTTTTAAAATAAATACTTCTATTAAAGAACTATTCTATAAAGGAATTAAAGGAGGCGTATTATGGGGAGAATAATAATTTTTACAGGCAAAGGTGGAGTTGGAAAAACAACCACTGCAGCAGCACACGCAGTTAAGGCAGCAAAAGAGGGGATTAAGACGTTAATAGTAAGCACGGATATGGCTCATAATTTAAGTGACTTATTTATGAAGGAAATAAAGGAAGAGCCTATTGAAATATTAAATAATCTTTTTGCATTAGAAATAGATTCTAATTATGAAATGAACAGACATTATGGAAGTATTTCAAGAGCTTTTAAAAATATGATTACCTTCAAAAGTGAAGAGGATCAGGAAATAATGGAGGATATGGTTGTATTCCCAGGTATAGAAGAACTATTTTCATTAATTAAGATACAAGAATTGTATGATAAAAATATTTATGACTTAATCATAGTAGATTGTGCTCCTACAGGTGAAACTCTTTCCTTGTTAAAATTTCCAGAGCTTTTTTCCTGGTATATGGAAAAGTTATTCCCAGTTGGAAAGGTAGCTATGAAGGTATTAAGACCAATTTCAAAAGTAGCTTTTAAATTAGATATGCCTGATGAAAGGGCATTGAATGACATTGAAAAGTTATATGTTAAGCTTGGGAAATTACAAAGCCTATTAAAGAATAGAGAGGTTTGCAGCATAAGACTTGTTACTATACCAGAAAAAATGGTAATAGAAGAAAGCAAGAGAAGTTACATGTATTTAAATCTATACAATTTTAATGTGGATGGATTATATATTAATAGAATAATACCAGAGGAGATAGATAATAGCTTTTTTGATCAATGGAAACAGATTCAAAAAAACTATTTAGACGAGATAAACCTAGTATTTTCTAATATACCAATCTACAAAGTAAAGTGGTATGAAGTAGATATAAATGGAGTTGAAGGTTTAGAGAGAGTTGTAAGGGATTCATTACAGGATGAAAATATATTTAAGGTTCTAAAAACAAGAATAAATGAGACCTTTGAAAAAACAGAAAAAGGGTATTGCCTAAATGTTTATGTACCCTTTACTGATAAAAAGGACTTTGATCTCTTTGAATCTGGAACAGACATTATTGTGAAAATAGGAAATTTCAAAAGGAATATCCCAATACCTAATATAATTAGAAAATATTCAATAGCTTCTGCAAAGTTAAATGAGGAAGTATTAAAGATTTATTTTGAATAAGGGAGAGGGTAGCTCATATGAATAAAGAGTTCGTTAAGAAAATAATAAAGTCTGAGAAATACAAATTTGAAGCAATAAAGGAAATACTGCCAAAGGAGATTAGGAAAAAGGTAGAGGATTTAGAAAAAGAGACATTAAATCTATTTAAGGAGGTTGCTTTTGAAATTATAGAAGAGGATATAAAAGAGAAAACAAGCAGCAAAGCAACTAAAAAAATTGATGTAGATTTTTCTTAGTAGATTGGAGGGGAAAATATGAGAATAATATTATATACGGGAAAAGGCGGAGTGGGTAAAACTAGTGTGGCTGCTGCAACAGCTTGTAAAATAGCTAGTGATGGCAAAAAAGTACTAGTTGTAAGTACAGATCAGGCTCATAGCTTAGGAGATTCATTTGATATAAAACTATCTAATGATCCTTTAGAAATAAGCAATAATCTTTACGCAATGGAAATAGATTCAGTTTTAGAAAACGAAAATGCTTGGGGAAATATAAAGAGTTATATTGAAAAACTTATCACATTAAAATCAGATAAAAGCATAGAAACAGAAGAATTACTAGTATTTCCAGGTTTTGAAGAGTTATTAGCTTTAATTAAAATTAAGAGTATATACGATGAAGGAAAATATGATGTTTTAATGGTAGACTGTGCTCCAACTGGGGAAACTATGTCACTGCTTAAGTTCCCAGATCTATTTAAATGGTGGATGGAAAAGCTATTTCCTATTAAAAGAAAAGGGGCAAAGATTGCAAAGCCAATAGTTGAAGCAACTATGAAAATACCTATGCCAACAGATGATACATTCAATGATATTGAAAAATTATATTTAAAAATTGATGAACTTCACAGCCTTATGCTTAATAAGGATATAGTTAGCATAAGGATAGTTACTACTCCAGAAAAAATAGTAGTTAAAGAAGCAAAAAGAAGTTTTTCTTACCTTCATCTATTTGACTATAACGTTGATGGAATAATCATAAACAAGATCTTCTCTGAGGATTCTCTAAAGGGATATTTTGCAGGATGGGGAAATATTCAAAAGGAGAGCATTGGTGATATATATGATAGCTTTAAAGGAATACCAGTTTTTAAATTAGAGTTAATGAGTGATGAATTAAGAAAATATGAAACTCTCCAAAAGGTTGGAGATAGAATTTATGGAGAAGTTAGCCCAGAAAATGTTCTTTTTAAGGATAAAATATTTACTATTGAAAAAAGAGAGGAAGGATATAATCTTGCTATAAACATGCCTTTTATTGATAAAAAAGAATTAAAGCTTTCGCAAAGTGGTGATGAAATAACTATATCAATCAAGAATGAGAGAAGAAGCTTTATACTACCAACAAAGCTTCAATCTAAAGAAATAATAGGGGCAAAATATAAAGATGGTAAGCTTAACATTCATTTTGCATAAGCAGAATATTTTAAAAGTATGATAGATCATAAAAACTTATTTAAATTGAAATACTGCAATTAGCCAAGTGGAAGTAGTTTCTTCTTTACAGTTATCTTGAGTAAATGTAAAATTATTCGTAGAATAATACCTGCCTTTCTTAATTTTTCTGCGGCAAGAGGATTATATGAAGGCGATAATTTAAATTAATTTTAAATTTCAGTACAATATTTTAAGAAGTAATAAGGTAAAAATTAAAATAAGAATATTAACTAATTGGTTTTAAATGGAGAGAAGAAATGACAGATTATTATAAAATATTAGGTGTAGAAAAAAATGCATCAAAAGAAGAAATAAAAGAAGCTTATGAAAAACAAGTAGAAAAAATAAAAAAAGAAGTAGTTAATGAAAAACGACTTAATGAATTTTTGAAGTTATTTCATCAGGCATATGAAGCTTTAAACAGTTTAGAAGAAAGTCCACTAATGGATAAAAATCAAATATTAGTTATGAAAACACAAGAAGTAGAAAGAGAACCAGGAGTCAATAATAAAAGTGAAAATTCTATAAGCAAAGGGAGAAGTGCTAGTACAAAAAAGAATGATTTTACCTCAAAAGAAGTTTCAAAAAACAAAGATAAGAAAAATAAATTGGATGATAATAAAAAAGAAAAGGCTAGAAAACGAAAAGCGGTTGAAAAAAGTCAAAAAAGTAATACTAAACAAATATTTGATTTGGTTAAGTTGCCATTTAAGATATTAGCTTTGCCATTAATAGGGATATTATCAGTAATAATATTATTATGTCAGGTTATAAATGTAGTTTCATGGATAGCATCTAAATTATTAATTGTTGGGTCTATATCTGTAGGAGCCATACACTTATATCAGGTTAAATTAGGACAAACTATAAATTATAATATATTAATTTTGGCTGCTTCAGTGTTATTAGCGTCATTCTTTTTACCATATGTCTTAAGTTTTGTGTTAAAAGTTTTTAAAAAATTAAATAATGTGTTAAAAGATTTTGTTTTTTAAAATATTTATAAAGGAGTTATTAAATGCAATATTATTTAGCACCAATGGAAGGAATTACGGGATACATATATAGAAATTCTTATGAAAAATTTTTTAATAATATTGATAAATACTTTACACCTTTTATTGTTCCGAATAATAGTACAAACCTTAAAAATAGAGAATTAAGGGATATTTTACCGGAAAATAATAAAGGAATGAATATAGTGCCTCAAATACTTACTAACGATTCAGAAGGTTTTATTACTACTTCTATAAAATTACAACAATTAGGTTATAACCAGGTTAATTTAAATTTAGGCTGTCCTTCTGGAACGGTTGTTTCAAAAAATAGAGGATCAGGATTTCTAGCTAAAAGAGAAGAATTGGATATGTTTTTAGATGAAATATTTAAAATAGATGATATGAAAATTTCTATAAAAACTAGAATAGGAAAAGATAGTCCAGAAGAGTTTTATGAGCTAATAAAAATTTACAATAAATATCCTATAGAAGAATTAATTATTCATCCTAGAACACAAAAAGATTTTTATGGGAATGAACCTAATTTAGAGATATTTAAGGATGCATTATCTTTAAGTACTAATCCAGTATGTTATAATGGTGATATTTTTACTGTTGAAGATCATGATAAATTAATTAAAGCTTTTCCAGAACTAAAAACAATTATGTTTGGAAGAGGTATAATAGCCAATCCGGGGTTAATGGATTCCATAAAAAATAATACTAATTTAGATAAAAAAGTTTTAAAAGATTTTCATGATGAAATTTTAAGTACATACATAGAAGTATTTAATGAAGAGAAAAATGCAATATTTAGAATGAAAGAACTGTGGGGGTATATGATTTACATATTTTCAGATAATAAAAAATATGCTAAAAAAATAAAGAAGGCACAAAAGCTAAGTGATTATAATGCAGCTGTCTTAAGTTTATTTGCAGAACAGGAAATCATAGAAGGGGCTGGATTATTTTACAATCAATATTAAATATGGTTGTCTTTTATTAAAGTGTATGAGGGAGAATTTAATAAAACCAATGACCGTCTGTAAGCAGCTCTTTAAGCCGCCTACAGACGGTCATCTATTTTTGTTGTTAATTATAATGGTAAAAAGCTAATTAAATCCACCGTCGTTAGGAATGCCTTATTTCTAGTTCCAGGGCTATTAAGCATATGCCATGCAGTGTATTGTTCCGCATAAAGGTAATTAGCAGACATGCAGCCAACGGGAACAATAACATTGTAACCTCTAAAAGCAGCACTAGTAGCTGTGTGAAGTACTGCACCATTAGCGGCATAACCTGTAATTACAACAGTTTTAATACCTTTTTCTTGTAATATTTCTTCTAAATTGGTTTTATAGAACTTATCTACGTTTGATTTCACAATAGGATCATCTGGTGAAGGCCCTAACTACTTGACAGTATTCACTATAATTGAGATTACTATGGCTGGAGTGGTTAACCCATTCACCATAAATAGGACAAAAATACATCACATTAATCCTCTTAATATGCTTTTATATCATTACATGTTATGTAGTATATAAGAAAAAGTGATTGCAAGTTAATGATTAAAGATATTTATAATAATTAATTGTGATAAATATATTATAGAGGAAAATGATATTATTTTAGGGAGTAGCCAATGTATGATTTAAATATTATAGGTTA
>JAYFRK010000049.1:0-2572 GCA_034925975.1 Clostridium sp. | reverse complement strand
GGTAATCAAATATTTTATCTTCCCAAGTTCTTAGCTTGATATAATTTTTACCTCTGGAGATAATGTATTCAGGCAATATAGGCGTTTTTCCATTGCCATTTGGAGCATTTATTATATATGCTGGGATAGCCATTCCAGAAGTATATCCTCTTAGGTACTCCATTATTTCTATACCATCATCTATAGAGGTATTAAAATGTGTAGTTCCTACTACATTTTTACTATGAAACATGTAGTAAGGTCTAACTCTACATTTAAGAAGTTCTTGGTTTAAAAGACGCATTATATATTTATCATTGTTTATTCCATTTAATAATACAGCTTGATTGCCTAGTGGTATTCCTATATTAGATAGTTTATCACAGGCTTCTTTAGCTTCTCTTGTTATTTCAAGAGGATGATTGAATTGGGTATTAATATAAATAGGAGGATATTTTTTTAGGATGTTCAAAAGGCTTTCAGTAATTCTCTGAGGCATAGTTACAAGTACCCTTGTACCTAGTCTAATATACTCTACTGTGGGAATATTGTGGAGTTCTCCAAGTAACCAATCTAGCATGTTATCAGATAACATAAGTGCATCTCCACCAGTAACTAAAACGTCTCTTATCTCGGGGTTATTTCTAATATATTCAATGGATTCTTCAATAACACATTTTGGCTTAGTTTTATCAAAAGTTCCTATATTCCTTCGTCTTTGGCAGTGTCTGCAAAAGGAAGGACATACATTGGTTACATTTATTATAAGTCTATCAGGGTATCTTCTTGTAATTGCAGCAGCAGGGCTGGTATATTCTTCTGCCATAGGATCAAGACATCCACCAGGATTAAGCTCCAATATATTTGGGATAGATTGAAGCTTAACAGGATTTAATTTGTCCTCATCGTCAATTAAAGAAGCATAATATGGTGAAATACCCCATCTAAAGTTCTTCTCTACTTTTTTTATGTGATCTATCTCTGTATCGCTTAAGCTGATTATTTGTGACAATAATTCTATATTAGATATCCTATTTTTTAATTGCCACTTCCAATCCTTCCAATCTTCTATAGTTGCATTTAACACATGGAGTATTTTGTTTCTTTTAGCCTCTATTTTTTCTTCTTGAATTGATGACATTCCCCTTGAAATAGTATCTTTTATTGATAGATAATCTGATATTCTATTTTTTAATTCATCAGCTCGTTTTAATGAAATGTTTTTCTTGATTTCATATTCAGACATACGTTACCTCCTAATTTTGCTATAATTTATTGAATATTTACTTTTATTTAAGGATTTCTATTACCATATTATGTTTTAAAATTGATATTGTACTGAATTAGCAATAAAAGTTTTTATTGCCTTCACTAAAGCATAAACTGGGAATATTATAGTAGTGAGTAAAAAATAATAATGTAAATTTACTAAAAATATCCCTATTTATAGATGAATTTTGAGTTTACTTAACTTTAAGTAAAAGGAGAATGAAAAAATGAATAAAGAGATGTGGAATATAATTATAAGAAGTTATGAAGAAAATTCCTGGGAAGAGCACAGTATAGGTTTACCAGATGAAATATACCAGCAACTAAATAGTGAACTCCAAGTAAATTTTAAAGTTGGAAATTTAGAAGTGAAAGTAGAATGTAGACCTAATCATACTAAAGATACTTTAGAGCTTTCATCAAAACTTCAGGAATATATGGGATTATCTAATAATAAGATAACTAATTTAGTCATAAAAGATAATAAAATTTGCATTGGTCCAGTAATAGGAATTTTTATTAGTAATGGACAAGTAAGAAAGGCAAATGCTCAAAATCCTAATTTTAGATGGATAGAAACTATGAAAGCTAATGAAATTGCAAATACAATAGTATACTATTTTTCTATAAAAGATGTAGATTTTGCTGGCAAGAAAATCCTTGGAACCTATTATAATTATGAAAATATGCAGTGGGAAAGGACCTATTTTCCTTATCCAGATATATTATATGATAGGGGAGGAGGTACACTAAAGTCCCAAAGTTTAATATCAGACTATATTAGAAAAGAACTAGAAAAGAATAAAGAGCTAATTAAAATTAACCCTAGATATTTTTTCGATAAGTGGGATGTTTATGAGAGACTTAAAGAATACACGAATGTAGGAGAGTGGATGCCACTAACAGTTTTATACACTAGACCTAAAGATTTAGAAGATATGTTGGAAAAAAGTTCTGTTATATATATGAAAGATTGTGTTGGTAACAACGGTGTAGGAGTTGCAAGAGTAGTTAAACTTTCAGAAGACAAATATGAATTAAGTCATTTTTTTAAAAAGTTATTTAAATATAATCTAAATTCATTTGATGAATTGATAAAAGAAATAGAAAATATTTTTCAGGGAAAGAAAGTAATAATACAGAGTGCTATTGATTTGTTGCAAATTGATGGGGGCAATGTAGATATGAGAGCTACAGTACAAAAAAACAGTGAAGGAAAAATGGAAGCAACGGCTTTCCCTGTTAGAATAGGAAAAGCCGAATGTCCAATTACAAGTACAAGATCTGGTTCTTCAGTATATACATTAGAGGATTTCTTTAAAAA
>JAYFRK010000475.1:0-2094 GCA_034925975.1 Clostridium sp. | reverse complement strand
TATTCTTCCAGAGCCTATTCCCATCAGAGATTGATTTAGTTGAAAGGCAAGTCCCTGTCCATGAGCTTCTGGACTAATAAATGATAGTAATCTTCCTTTCCAATATGTTTTCATAAGTGGAGAGTTCCATACTATAGCTATAAGCCCAGCAATTCCTGCTAACCCGCCAAAAATAACCCTTAAATCTAAACCAGCTACAAAAAATATTCCTAGCGCTATGAAAAATGTTACCATTGTCATTCCCATATCTGGCTGTATAACTATAAGAACCATTGGTAATATTGCATAAAAAGCTAACTTAAAAAAGTTTCTAGGCTCGTTTATCTTTCCTTCCATATCATCTAGTAGTTTAGCAAGCATTATAATCATACCTATTTTGGCAAATTCAGAAGGCTGAATTGCACGAGATCCTATACCAATCCATGAGTTTGCTCCTTTGTGAATGCTTCCTAATACAAAATCATTCAGAGCTAGTAGTATAATTCCTGCCCAATATATAATACTTGCATAATTTCCTATTATAACATAATCAATTAACAATATAACATATATTACGAAAAGCCCCATGATAAGCCATATAAATTGTAACTTGGCAAAATAAACACCTACATTTCTAAAAGTTGCACTATATATGTTCACACAACTAAATAACACTATAATTACAGCTATAGCAATTATACTGTAGTCTAGCTGCCTTAATAGTTTTTTACTTATTCTAAATTTATCTAGCACTTGTATCCCTCCATTACAAATAAAATTATATCACATAAATTACAAAAAGCTATGTATAACTTATTAATTATACACAGCTTTAAGATTTTTTTAAACTATCTTTCTCTCATCTTTTTTATAGGTATACTAGCAATAAGTGCTGGTGAACTTCCTTCTATTTCTTCTGTCTTAGTTAATCTTACATCTATATCTCCATTATCAATTATTACATACTTTGATATTACTTCTAAAATATCACTTTTCATAAGCTCTAAGAGTTCAGGTGAAACACTAGCTCTATCGTGAATAAGTATTAACTTAAGTCTATCCTTAGCCACCTCTTTAGAAGAGGGCCTACTCGAAAAAAACTTAAATAAATCCATTTGTTTTCCCCCTATTTGATTCTAAATATTTTTTTTAGTGATGCCATAAATCCAGTCTCATTGCTTGTTAAGGTAATAAAAGGTACCTCTTCCCCTAAAATTCTTCTGGCTATATTATTGAAAGCTTGTCCAGATACAGCTTTTTCATTTAATACTACAGGTTCTCCTTTATTAGTAGCTACAGTTATTTCTTCATCTATAGGTACTATTCCAATTAACTTTATAGCTAAACTATCTAAAATATCGTTTACGTCTAGCATATCTCCTCTTTTTACCATTTCATAACTTAATCTGTTAACAATTAGTTGGTGATTATCTAATCCCTTAGCATCTAATTTACCTATAACTCTATCTGCATCTCTAACAGAAGTTACTTCTGGATTTACAACTACAAGTGCCCTATCAGCAGCTATAACTGAATTTTCAAATCCTTGCTCTATTCCAGCAGGGCTGTCTATTAATATGTAATCAAAATCTTCTTTTAATTCTTTTACTAAATTTAGCATTTGTTCTGGACTAACATCATTCTTGTCTCTCGTCTGTGCTGTAGGTAATAAACATAAGTTAGGGAATCTTTTATCTTTTATGAGAGCTTGCTTAACCCTGCATCTTTCTTCAATTACATCAAGAAGAGTAAATACAATTCTATTTTCAAGACCCATAAGTACATCTAAATTCCTAAGTCCTGTATCCCCATCAACTACTACTACTTTTTTACCAAGAGAGGCAAGCGCTGTCCCAATATTGGCAGTTGTAGTTGTTTTTCCTACTCCGCCTTTACCTGATGTTATTACTATAGCTTCACTCATACTTTTTCTTCCTCCATTATACAAATTTATTTGGTAAATAAGGTTCCACTATTATTATATCATCTTTAATTCTTGCAACTTCAGGATAATATGGTTTTTCATCATCTTCAGGTGCTCTAGTCATTATATTGGCTATTTGGAGTATTTTAGGCTGAAGTCTAAAGGCCGAAATTATAGCTTTAGTATTCCCA
>JAYFRK010000218.1:0-4062 GCA_034925975.1 Clostridium sp. | reverse complement strand
CTAACGCATATATGTATCATTGAGAAACCTTCAGTTCATAGAGTAGTACTAAAGGCTGCTTTATTTAAAAATCTTACCCCGCTCCATCCGACGTCCTGTCGGGGAGCGGGCTGTGCTCGTCCGTGAGCACAATTACAGATTTTTAAAACAGCAGCCTTAAGTACTACTAGTTATTCCTTCAAAGTTTCTTCAATTGATACATATATGCTAGCCAGTAATCTTACATGCCTTAATTAGTTACAATTAAAAAGTATTATAGTAAATAGTATGAGGTAAACAAAGCGTTCTATAAAATAACCTATCTATTATTTTGGGTAACTACAGAATAAGGTGCTAAAAATCGAAGGTATATAATTCAACAGAGAATCTTCGCTACGTTAAGAAGTTCTAAGAACTTCTAAGACTTGCTCAAAATTCTCTTAATGAATTATATACCTTCTTGTTTTAGTACCTTAAATTTAGTAAATCAAGGCCGCTATTGCTTATACTATATACATGTATTTACAACTATAATGATAAATAATATTAAGAATATAAATAATTTGCTAGCTACAGTAAGTACTATGTCAATAGTTTTCTAAGAAAGGGCATAGTACTTTGATCCGATTAGGGTGACGAGGTTTTAGGCGGAGCATGATGATAGCAGGTAACTACAATTGTCATCCACACTTTGTGCACAACCACTGGGGTCTTTGCATTTTCGATATTATAGGTTATTAACAATTTCTTAAAACATAGGCTTTTATTTAAGAGACTACTTGACAATACATAGTAGTCAGAGTATTATAAAGAATATAAGCTACTATGTATTGCAAAGTAGGTGATTAAATGGCAAATGTTACTCAGATATTAAAGGGCTTGCTAGAGGGATGTATTTTGAAAATTGTTAGAGAAAGTGAGACTTATGGATATGAAATATGTGAGAAGTTAATAAGCTATGGATTTAAAGATGTTTCAGAGGGAAGTGTATACCCTATACTAATAAGGCTTGAAAAGAAAAAGTTTCTCTATTCGGTAATGAAAAAATCTCCACTTGGACCTATGAGAAAATATTATTATCTTACAGAAGAAGGAATAGGAGAACTGGAAAGCTTCATAGATTCTTGGAAAGAAATTAAGCAAAATATTGATAATGTTTTGGAGGGATAAGCATGGTATTAGAATGGAGACTTAAAAAAATTAGGTTAAGAGAGCAGAAAAAATTAAATTTAACTAATTTATCCTTGTTTAAAAGTATGGTTTCATATATTCAGTGTAGTGAGCTGAGAGAAGTAGAAAAAGAAGATATTTTACAACAGATAATGGACATGATGCTTCAAGCTCAAATTGAGAATAAATCTGTAGATTTATTCATTGGCAATGACTATGAAGTATTTTGCAAGTCAATAATTGAAGAATATAGCAGCGATAAAAATTCCATATATAAATTATTAAATCATATTCAAAAATATTTAGTGTGGATGATCTCAATTTCTTTGATTATTGCTATAGTGGGTGGAGTAAGTAATAAAGGCTTAAATCTAAGTATAACATTAGAGCAGTTTATACTAGCTAATGCTATAGCACTAATCATTGTTCCAATATCAAAAATAGAAAAGCGAAAAACAACCTCCCTTTCATTATATCAAAGACTATTTATATACAAGGGAATTAGTACAAAAAGTGCTTATGCATTTATAGTATTTGCAGTTTTAGTTTTAGGATCACAGGCTATAATTAAAACCTTTATTGGAGCTCAAGTGTTAAACTATAAATTATATTTTATTAATAATACTTTATACGTATTTATGATACTATTAATAATAGGTAGTATTGAAGTTTATAAAGTATTATATAATAAGAGGTAAAATTTATGAAGATAGATATGTTTTATGTATTGCAGATAATGACTATAATTATTTGTTTAAGCAGCATAGTAATATATGGCATAAACTCTTTAAAAAAAGGTGTTAGAGCTTTAAGTAGCAGATTAATTAAATATACTTTTACAAAGATAAGCAGCTTTTTAAAATTACTTATTATTGAGAATTATGTGTCTTATGAAAAATATCAGATATGGAGATTTTGTGCCCATTTTTAATTAGAAATGATATTCCTAATATAAAAAGTTATTAATTGAGGAGAGATTATAATATGAATATCATTTTTAATATTTTAAATACACTGTTAAGTTCTATTTTCAATTTCACTGGAGACTGGGGAGTGTCCATAATTATATTGACTTTACTGGTTAGACTTGCATTACTTCCAATATCTATAAAACAGAAGATTAGCCTTGATAAACAGCAGGAGATGTCTCGAAAAATTGAAGATTTAAAAAGAAAGTATAGCAATGATAAGAAAAAGCTTGAAACTGAAATGAAAAAGCACTATGAAGAAAGTGCTAAGGGTATGCTTGGATGTTTAGTAAGCTTGCTACAAATACCTATAATTTCTTCGTTATATTTTGTTATTACAAAAATGCCTGCTGAGGTGGGAACGTTTATAATTCCCTGGGTATCTAGCATTAAAATAGCGGATAAGTATTTTATTATACCTATAATATATATGCTAGTTTCTATGTGCCCGAGCTTATTGTCTTACTTAAACTACTTCAAGAGTATAAAAAGAACTAGAACTACAAAAGGAAATTTAATTTCAATGGCTATTTTTAGTATAGTACTAACTATAAAAGCACCTGTAGCCATAGGATTATATTTTATAACTACAAGCTTATTCTCGCTAATTGAGGAAATTATATATAGAATCTATATGAAAAACAAAGCGTTAACATAAGTATAGTGCAACAAAATAGCGGCATGTAAGATTACTTGGCCAACGCATATATGTATCATTGAGAAACCTTCAGTTCATATGATACATATATGCTAACTAGTAATCTTACATGCCTTAATTAGTTACAACTAATAATTGCTACAGTAAATACTAAAAGGACTTCAAAAATCAAAATGATAATTTTGCATGGCGTAGCCGCACTGCAAAGTTACTAAGTATATATTATTGAAGATAGTTAAAAAGCTATCTTATTTTTTTGTCTATAACTAGCAATTTATTTTAATTTGATATTTTTAAACGTGTACCTCTATTAATGCTAATTATTTCTTTAATAGATATATAACTTGATTGTAATTCTATATTTCTTAATTGATTGATATCAATAAAATACTAATACTATTTCAACAGGCTACGCCTAAAACCCTGACACCCTAATCGGGCTAAAGCGCTCTGCACTTTTTTAATAAGCCAATTGATATAATTCTTACTAAGGATTTCTTGAAAATTATAAAAGTGAAAAAATTTTTGTAGAATAATTGTATTTTATGAAGAATTACATATAACTATATTTATCTAATAAGTTTAAGAAAAATACCTTAAGGAGAGATGATAGGTGGATAAGAATACAAAAGAAATTAAAAAGCTAACTTTAATGGCCTTAGTGTTAATGATTTTTACTTCAGTATTTGGTTTTGCTAATATGCCTAGATCTTATTATCTAATGGGATATGGTGCAATACCATGGTATGTCCTATCTGCAATAACATTTTTCATTCCTTTTGCATTTATGATGGCTGAATATGGGTCAGCATTTAAAAATGAAAAAGGCGGTATTTATTCATGGATGGAGAAGTCTGTTGGTCCTAAGTATGCATTTGTCGGCACATTTATGTGGTATGCATCTTATATAATATGGATGGTAAATATTTCTTCAACTATTTGGATTCCATTATCTAATTCAATATTTGGAAAAGATATAACTTCTACTTGGTCATTATTTGGGCTAAGTTCAACACAGACTTTAGGTATATTAGGAGTAACTTGGATTATAGTAGTAACATTTACTGCTTCAAGAGGTCTAGAGAAAATAACTAAGTTTACATCCATAGGAGGTACTGCAGTAGCATTGTTAAATATAGTACTACTTATTGGAGCGTTAATTGTATTAATTGCAAATGGCGGCAATTTAGCAGAACCACTTACAACTAGAGCTCTAGTACAATCTCCTAATCCGAAATACCAATCTCCTATTGCAATACTGTCATTTTTAGTATTTGCTATTTTTGC
>JAYFRK010000639.1:0-3553 GCA_034925975.1 Clostridium sp. | reverse complement strand
TCTTCAAGATATATTGAAGCCATTAATGCTTTATTAATTGTTTCTCCAAGTGCTAGAGTTCCATGGTTGCTCAGTAAGCAAGCTTTTCTGTCTTCTAACACTTTCAGTGCTTCAACTCCAATATTTTCCGTTCCCGGCATTCCAAATTTTGCAACCGGCACATCTCCTCCAATAAATGGTACCATTTCAATTAAAATTACTGGTATCTTTTCTTGGCATACAGCAAAACCTGTAGCATATGGAGAGTGTGTGTGTAAAACGCATTTAATGTCTTTTCGTTCAATATAAACTTTTGCATGCATTTTCCACTCTGAAGACGGCTGGTTGTAGCCTTCAATAATTGAACCGTCAAGTTTTAATACAACTAAATCTTCTAAAGTCATTGTGTCATAAGGTATACTTGATGGAGTTATAACCATGACATCCGCTTCACTATCATAAGCACTTACATTTCCGCTTGTTCCAGCTACAAGACCTAATTTGTAAGAAGCTTTTGCCGTTTCTAATAATTCTTGTTTTAATTCCTTCAAATTCATCTTGCACACTCCTAAATTTTTATAATTCAACTACTATTAATTCCTCTAAGTAGATACTAACTAAATTGCTAGTTTTAAAATTTCAACTATATCATCTTTTTTAAGTTGTTTAAATCTACCTACAAATTCTGAACCACCTATTGCTTTTAGCGCCATTTCTTCAAATCTATCTACAGGAACTCCCGCCTCAGTTAAGGTAGTTTTTAAGCCTAGTGATTTGAAAAATTCTTCTAAACGATCTATCCCACTATCTACTATTGCTTGTTTATCTTCACCATTTTGAACAGCAAACACTCTTGTAGCTAATTGTTCGAATCGCTCCATGTTTTCATTTTTAACATACTTCATCCAAGCTGGGAAAACTATAGCCATACCAGCGCCATGAGTTATATCATAAAGTGCACTTATTTCATGTTCAATTCTATGAGATCCCCAGTCTGAAACTCTTCCAGCATCCAACATGCCATTGTGTGAAACTGTTGCTAGCCACATGATTTCTGAACAGTAATCATAATTTTTAGGATCTTTCTTTATCTTAGGTCCAACTTCTAACACTGCTTTCATTGCACCTTCTAATAAATGATCACTCAACACTGAACTTTTTGTGGTAGTAAAATATCTTTCAAATAAATGCGATAGGATGTCAGCTATTCCACAAGACATTAAATATGGTGGTATTGTATAGCACATTTCAGGGTTTAAAATAGAAAACTCAGGAACAATCAATTCACAGTCTATACCACATTTTAAATTTTTCTCTTCGTTAGTGATTATGCTGCTTTCTGACATTTCCGAACCAGAGCCTGGTATTGTTAGAACCGTTCCAACTTTTAAAGCTGATTTAGGAGTAGCTTTACCAGAATAGAAATCCCATACATCACCATCATACTTTGCTCCTAATGCAATAGCCTTAGAAGAATCTATTGCACTTCCTCCACCAATAGCTAATACAAAATCAATGTTTTCTTCCTTACAAATCTTGATACCTTCATATACTAATGATAATCTTGGATTAGGAACAACACCATCTAAAACAACATATTCTATACCGCTTTTTTCAAGTGATTTAATAATTCTATCAAGGATTCCAAATTCTTTTAGATAATCTCCGCCGTAATGAATCAACACTTTACGACTGTATTTGGCAATATACTCTCCAACAGTATTTTCAGCATTCTTTCCAAAAACAATTCTAGTACCGCTTTTAAAAACGAAATTTTCCATTCTTATTTTTCCCTCCCACCATCGCTTGCGATAATTATTTCCACTTCACTTTTTAATAAAACATCTCTATATTTTTTAGGAATTTTTTTATCTGTTATAATTACATCCAACTCGCTTAACTTACAGATTTTATTGATTGAAGGTGAATCGAATTTAGTATAATCTAAAGCTAAATATTTTTTCATAGAATTCATCAACATCTTTTTTCTTACCATTGACTCTAATTCATGGTTATCTGTAACACCGAAATCTGCACTTATTGATGTGCAGCTTATAAAAGCTTTATCAGCAGATAATTTTTCTAGACCGTCAGTTGTCATGTATCCAACAAAAGAACTGGTGCTTTTTCGAAGGGTTCCACCGAGGCAAATCAATTCAACATTTTTATTATTTTGAAACTCATCTGCGATTTTTAGAGAATTTGTGATAACAGTAACTTTCTTCTTGCTTGCATTTAAGTTTTTAGCAATATGTAGTACAGTTGTACTACTATCAAGCATTACACAGTCACCTTCTTCAATTAGTTCCACACATTTTTTGCCAATTAACTCTTTTTCCTCTAAAAATATTTTCTCCCTTATTCCAATTGGAACTTCATGGTCTGATGTTTCAGGTAAATAAGCCCCACCTCGGACACGTTTTAATTTATTTGTTTTTTCTAATTTTTCTAAATCTCTTCGAATGGTTTCTTCTGAAACATCTAACAACTCACTTAAATTACTAATCATCACACTACCGTTTTCTATTAGTAATTCTTCTATTTTTTTTAACCTGTCAACTGCTAACATTACTTTTCATAACCTCAACATTCTTAGTTTTATTTAGTTTTTTAACTAACAACATCTTATCACATTTAGCCACTTTAGTCAACATTAAATAATATTTTTACACATTAGAACAGATTTAGTCACATTTATCCACATTTTCTTCCTTAGTCTTATTTAAATAACTTGTCCCATAAAAGCCTGTGACTTCTAAGCGCATCTGTATCCCTAAAAGCTGCATTTAATTCTTCCTCATCTATTTCATCTATATATTTAAACATTTTTTCTACTATTTCTATAGAATGTTCAACAGCCTTTATTTGATCTTCTCTCCAAGGTGACATGTCAAAACCTACCCACTCATTGTAATTACATTTCTTTAAATAATATAAAAATTCCAATGTTTCCCACAGATGATAAGTGCCTGTAATTAGGTCATCATCCCAATCTCTGGTATTATCATTTAAATGAACGTGGAATAATTTATTATATCTATTTAAGAACGCTGCTGCTTCAGCTGGATTTTCTTTTGCTGCTATAGAATGTCCAAAGTCTAAAGTAACTCCTAGATTTTCACTTTGAATTTCATTTGTAACTGCTAAAGCTTTACATGCAGTCCCAATTGTGGATCTCATTCTTGGTTCTCTTAATTTATATTCGAGAGAATACTTAGTATTAGGATTAGCTTCTACGAATTGTTTTACTGAATCCATTAAAAAATCATATTCTTTTATAAAATCTATTTGGAAGGAATAATCAAATCCATCAGCTCCTGGCCATACATTTACAAGAGATGCGTCAAAATATTCTGCCATTTCACCCGCTTCTTTAACTATATCTATAGCCTTTTGTCTTACTATAGGATATGTTGATGTTAAAGCTCCTTTAGCAAACATTTTGTTTCCGAAAGTTTCACAATTTATTGCAGACACTTTAAGTCCTGTGTCCTGTATTATCTTTCTTGTTTCTCCTGCATTTGCCTTAGTAAAATCTCCGTTATAATGTATTTCTATCCCATGAAGACCTTTT
>JAYFRK010000467.1:0-2169 GCA_034925975.1 Clostridium sp. | reverse complement strand
AAAGTAGCTTTAATGGAGGGTATTGTATGGATTTTAACACTATAGATTTTGATGCTAAAAGTATAAAACTAGATATGGACAAGGATATAAAGGGGAAAAGGCTGCAGTTTGCTTTCAAAAGAGTACTTGATTTCTTATTATCGCTTATGGGAATTATAATATTGCTGCCTATTTATCTTATAATTATTATTGCTATTAAGTTAGATTCAAAGGGACCAGCAATATTTAGACAAGTACGAGTTGGAAAAGATAATGTACCATTCAAAATATATAAGTTTAGAACTATGGTTATAGATGCAGAAAAAAAACGAGAGTTAGCCATTGACTGTGATAATATTGAAAACTTTGTTTTTCAGAGTAAAAGTGATAATAGAATAACAAAAGTTGGTGCATTTTTAAGGAAAACTAGTTTAGATGAAATACCTCAACTATTTAATGTTCTACAAGGAAATATGAGTCTAGTTGGACCAAGACCAGAAATTCCTGATGTTGTAAAGTTCTATCCGGAAGAATATAAGCAAAGACTATGGGTATTGCCAGGAATAACTGGACTTGCTCAAATTAGTGGAAGAGGAGAAATAGAGCTAGGAAGAACAGTTTATTATGATTTAACCTACATTAAGAACTTTTCTCTATCATATGATATTAAAATATTAATAAAAACTGTTATAAATGTATTTAAAAGAGAGGGAGCTTTCTAACTTTTAAATAAGTAGGGGGACGTATGTTTACGAAAATACTTAATTATAAAGTTTTTGGTGGATCAAAAGTTGAATTTATTAATTATATTAGTAACTTTGAAAAAATAAATATTATTTCAGGAAATCCAGAAATTTTATATAGAGGCACAAATGATGAAGTCTTGTATAAATTTTATACGGATTCTAGAAGCATAATAATACCAGATGGAGTTGGTACTGTATTAGCTTCAAAGATAGCCAAAAATCCCGTAAAGGAAAGAATAGCGGGAATAGAGGTTATGAATGAAATAATAAAGAATTGTGAAAAAGAAGGAAAAGGAATATATTTAGTAGGTGCTAAGCAAGTAGTTTTAAAAGAGTGTATCATAAATTTAATATTTAAGTATCCTAATTTAAAGATTTTAGGAAGTAATGACGGATATTTTGATTTAGATAATTGTGACGGGTTAATTAAGGATATACAAGAAAAAAAGCCATACGCACTATTTGTGGCAATGGGATGTCCAAGACAGGAGTTATTCATATCTAAATATATGGATAGACTTCCTTGTAATATTTTTATGGGAGTAGGTGGAAGCTTTGATGTTTTTGCTGGTAAGGTAAGCAGAGCTCCTAAGTGGATGAGAAATCTAGGATTAGAATGGCTCCATAGAGTATTAAAAGAACCCCAAAGGATTGGAAGACTAACATGTATACCTAAGTTTTTATTAAAGGTAATGTTAAATAAAAATAAAAAGGATATCCAATAGGGTGGTGTTAGAAATAAATAAAATAGCGAAAAACTTATTATCAATAGGGTTATCTAGTTTTATAGCCCAACTAGTAATGTTTTTTATGATTGCATATTATGCAAGAATTTTAAGTGTTGAAGGTTTTGGTAAAATTAATCTTGCTCAATCTATATTAGTGTACTTTAGCATGATTACTCTATTTGGATTCCAGACTTTAGGTACAAGAGAAATATCAAAAAATAAAGATAAGCATGGAGAATTGGTTGCACATATAACTTTTATAAGATTTATAGTAGCAATACTATGTTTTATATTAATATTAGCTATATCCTTTACTGTAAATAAAGGTATGGCATTTAAAAATATATTAATAATATATGGACTAACCTTATTTCCTATTGCATTTAACATAGACTGGTTTTTTTCAGGATTACAAGAAATGCATCATAATGGAATATATAACGTTATAAAAAGTGCACTGCCATTTATACTGTCTATTACTTTCTTTAAAAGTGAAAGTCAAATATACTATATACCAATTTTTACCTTGATAGGTCTTATAATGGCTGTTATATATCAAATGTATATATTTTTCATTAAAAAAAGATTAAAAGTTTTAATAAGGCTTAATAAATCAATATTGAAGAAATATATAGTATCTACAATCCCCTTTTTAATTTCGGGATTACTATCCATGATTAATTGTAATATAGACTCTATAATCATTGGATTTACAA
>JAYFRK010000166.1:0-6596 GCA_034925975.1 Clostridium sp. | reverse complement strand
TTATCAAATATATTGAGTTGTACTACAATAGTGATAGAATGCACTCATCGCTTGATTATAAAACACCAAATCAATTTTGGAAAGAAAAATGTTCTTAAAAATTAACTGTTTTATTTGTGTAATATTCTTGACAGTTTTCGTGAAGGATAACTTTTCTTCATTAACATTACGAAAAGTTTTTAATTATATAAAAACAGATGTTTAGCTTTTCTAAAGTAATTAGCCATAGGGCAACTATATTTAACAAATTAAATAAAATTAAAATTTTTCGTAGCAAGGCGTAGAAAAATATCCATAACTATTCACTATTAGTTATTCACTAAAAAATTGCTTCGCAACTTTCTTAATTTATTTATTCAAAGTTTTTGCATTCATTATCCATAGTACTATCTATGTTCTTAAATTTTTCTTTTGAACTATACAAAAATTTCAAGCTTATTATTGCCACTATAAACATTATACCTTCTGTTATAAATATACTAGGGTTAAAAGCAGCAATATAATCTACAAGAGTATGTATTAGTATTGCATTTATTAGATATTTATTATTTTTTTTAATTACTCCTTCTAATACTATAATAGATAAAGCTACTTGAAATACTATAACAAACAACCTTTCAATTCCACCTAGTAAAAACATATATGAAGGCGTATCTATAAGCGTACTTTTCAAAGTGAGTGCTTGAGCCTCTGGCATCTTTTTAAGAACTAAGTCATAACTCCCTAAGTTTATTACTAAACTAAACAATATATTATTCACCATAGCTGTTCCAACTAGAAGAATTGCCTCTATCCCACCGTGGCCAATACCAAGTGCAATACCATTTTTCCATTGCAATTTATTCTTTAGAGCATATTTAAATCCTATATATTTTCCTACCTCTTCAAAAACTCCAGCTGTTATGGCTAAAAATGATACATAAGCTATCCTATTAGACTTAATTAAATCCACAAATAACGGATTAGTATTTAAATAATTTATTAGTGGAATTCTACTAGAGATTTGGAAAATCATAAACACTAAAACTCCTACAGCTACTGCTGTTATAGATACTTTTTCTTTTCTTCGAAAATAAATAATTGTGAACAATGGAATAAGAAAACATATACCAGCACTTATACCCATAAATATCATAGATTGCCTACTAACCATAATTTTTCTCCTTACATTTGCTTTTAACTATAAGTATAAATTAATTTACTCTTTTTATAAAGAGGATTCTTGGCTTCAAATATAATTTTCTCTTTATTTAAAGGTTATCAGTAAAATTCTTATAGCTTTATTTTAATAGTAACATTTGTTACCGTCTTTATATGTTTTTTAATGTAGACTAATATGTATAAAGTATTAAACAATCCATACTCTAGTATTAATACACAGTAGCATGATAATACTATAACCGTACATGCTAATCTGCATTTAAAAATTTTTATATGAGGTGATTTAAAATGAGTAAATTTTTAGCTCCAATACATACATGGTTATTCAATAAAATAAAACTTTATGAAAGTCTTGAAACAGATATAATTAATAACTTTAACAGTTCTGATGCTAATATTAAAGATATATTAGATGATATAGACAAAAATTTTCAATCTCCGCTAGATGATAGACCTATAGAAGATATAATTGATGTAACCAACATACATGGATGGCTACAAAATAGAATAAGAGTAGCTGAAACTAGGCAGGCTTATCTTATAACTAAAATAATAGATAGATTTGATAATAGAGGCTTCAGTATTATAGAAGAATGTTATGTGAATCAAGGAAAGATTGCTGGCAAGGATGCCTCTGAAAAATATCCCGTGTCTACACCACAGGATTTATTTACAGCTTTAAATAATTATATATTAGAAGGTATGCCTTGCGATAATGCAAATAGCATATCAAGAAATGAAGAAGATATTGTAGAATGGAGAACAGTTGCAGATTTACACAAGGACTACTGGGAGGCTGTAGATGGAAATTCTGAAGTTTTTTATGAATTACGTAAGGCTTGGATATCCTCATTTATAGAAACTGCTAATCCTAAATATAAGTACTCTTTTGAAGTTAAATATCTAAATGAAGTTAAAGAATATTTAAGTAATATAACTAAAAAATAACTCTAAAAAATAGCGGTTTTTGAAAAGCCGCTATTTTTTATAAGTCTTTTTATTTATTTTATAGATTTTAAAACTTCAAGTAAGTAATTGTACATTCTATCAGTTGAAGAAATGCTAAGTTTTTCATCTGGAGTATGAACATCAAACATATTTGGTCCAAAAGAGATCATATCCAATTCTCCAAGTATATATGTTAATATTCCACATTCAAGTCCAGCATGAATAGCTGTTATTTTCGGGTCTTTTCCGTACATATTCTTATAAACATTTCTAAAAACATCTCTAATATATGAATCTTCCTTGTATTCCCAAGCCGGATAATCTGCTTCTAATTCCATTATAGCACCAACCAGCTTTGATATAGTTTCAATTTCTTTCACAATTCTATACTTTAAAGTTTTAACAGAACTTCTTACAGCACTTTCAAAAGTAACCTCATCTTCTGTAGTAGTGACAACACCAAGATTTGTAGAACTTTGAACTAACCCCTGAATATCCATACTCATGGTTTGAATTCCTTGAGGAATTAACACTAATAGGTTAATTATTTTATCAGTTAAAGCTCTTGAGAATATTCCATGCCCTTTTTTATCTACCTCTTCTGCTTCTAATGTTACTCCTGAGTCTGAAGCTCTTAATTCACTTTTAAAAGTTCTATCCCATTCTCCAACTATATCCAGTAGTGTATCTTTATTTTCTTCCTTTACAAAAATTACAGCTTCCGCTTCTCTTGGAATAGCGTTTGACTTTGCTCCTCCATTTATCTCTGAAATAAACATTTCAAGTTTGGAATTTATGTCATTCAGTACACGTCCTATAAGTTTGTTTGAGTTTCCTCTCCCCTTATCTATATCCATCCCTGAATGTCCACCCTTTAATCCTCTAATGCTAAGTTTATAAGCACTAAATCCTTCTTTTTTACCTTCTAGCTCTATTGTAAGCCTAATTTTATTCCTAATACCTCCAGCACAAGAAGCTAAAAGTTCTCCTTCTTCTTCTGAATCTATATTTATTAAAATTTTTCCCGAAAGATTTTCTGGTTTTACGCTAGAAGCTCCTCCCATGCCTGTTTCTTCCTCAGTAGTAACTAATATCTCCAAGGCAGGGTGTTCAATATCATTACTAGCTAAAATTGCTAAGCAATATGCTACTGCTATTCCATTGTCGGCACCTAAAGTGGTTCCTGTAGCTTTTACAAAATCATCTTCTACTCTTAATTTAATAGGATCTTTTTGAAAATCATGCTCTGTCCCTTTATTTTTTTCGCAGACCATATCCATATGCCCTTGTAAAATTACAGTTGGGGCATTTTCATAACCCTTGGTAGCCGCCTTTTTAATTATTATATTTAAAGCATCATCTTGTATAACCTCTAAATTATTCCCTTTTGCAAAATTTAATAAATAATCACTTATTCCTTTTTCATGTCCTGAACATCTTGGAATTCCGCTAATTTCCTCAAAATACTTAAAAACTAAATTTGGAGATAATCCACTTAATATATTATCCAAGCTTATCATCCTTTCTCTTTTAACTCATATATTATATGCTTAGTCAAATTTATACTTCTAATTCTAGCATACACATATATTTTAATATATCAATTAAAAATTTGCCTTTAAAAATAGTTTTTTATTATTATCTACTAAACCTAATCATATTTATTCTATATTTTATGCTTCTAATGATAATTTGTACAAAGTTTATAAAGCAACTTAATACTCCAAATTAATTAAGGTGGAGTTTTCACTCCACCTTAATATTATCAGGTTCTATATTCTCCATTAATTTCTACATATTTATAAGTAAGATCGCAACCCCAGGCTTTAGCACTATATTCTCCGTCATTTAAATTAATGGAAATCTCTATATTCTCATCTTTTAAAATATTACTAGCTTTAACTTCATCAAAGTTTACATTAATTCCATTTTTAAATACCTGTATCTCTCCCAAAGAGCTCTTAAAAGATAAATCTACTTTATTAGGATCAAAATCTCCTCCTGAATATCCAATAGCACATATTATTCTTCCCCAATTTGGATCACTTCCGAATAAAGCAGCCTTAACTAAATTAGATGAAACTACAGACATAGCACACAACTTTGCACACTCCTCAGTTACTGCATTTATAACTTGTGTCTCTATAAGCTTAGTAGCTCCCTCTCCATCTCTAGCTATTTTTTTAGAAAGCTCTGTATTAACAAAATCCATGGCATCTTTAAATATTTTATAGTCCTCATCTTCTCTATCTATAAGTTTATTCTCTGCCGCCCCATTAGCCATAGCTAGAACCATATCATTTGTACTTACATCTCCATCCACAGAAATCATGTTATAAGAGTCTTTTATACTATCCTTTATTGCTTTATCCAACATGTCCTTGCTTATATTGGCATCCGTTACCACAAAACTTAGCATAGTTGCCATTTTAGGGTTTATCATTCCTGAGCCTTTAGCCGCACCACTTATTAAAACTTTTTTACCATCAAGCACAACTTCTACAGTAATATATTTTGGTTTAGTGTCAGTAGTCATTATAGCATTTACAGCATCATTTCCTCCTTCGTAGGAGAGCTCTTTTGTAATTTTGTTTATCCCCTCTTCCATAATATCCATAGGAATTGGTACCCCTATTACGCCTGTAGAAGCCTGTAATACCTCTTCTGCTTTTAATCCCAGCTGATTTGCAGTAATCTCCGCTATTTTTTTTGCATCCTGAAATCCCTTTTCTCCAGTACAAGCATTAGCATGACCACTATTTACTATAATAACTTGAGTATTGCTATTTTTTATATTTTCCATATTTAAAAGCACACATGCAGCCTTAACTTTATTTGTAGTAAAGACCCCAGCAGAAACAGCCTTTTTTTCACTATATATAATAGCTAGATCTTTTTTACAACTCTTTTTAAGTCCTGCTGCAATTCCTGCCGCTTTAAAGCCCTTAACTCCTTGTAAAAAATCACTCTCTAATATTTTCATCTTATTCCCTCCTTATTTATCTCATGACAAAAATCTTCTTTACATCTATTTTCTAGCCTACTTTAGTCTAGCTATTAAATTTGCATAGGCAGAATATCAATTCCCATCTCTTCTCTAAATCCAAACATTGCATTCATATTTTGAACTGCCTGCCCTGCTGCACCTTTTACCAAATTGTCTATAGCTGAAATTACGATCACTCTGTTAGTTCTCTTATCCACCCTCAACCCTATATCGCATAAGTTACTTCCTCTAACATTTCTAGTCTCAGGAATATCATTAACAACTCTTATAAAATATTCATCTTTATAAAACTCTTTATATATATTTTTTAATGATTCTTCGGTTATATTATTCTTAAGCTTTCCATAACAAGTAGAGAGAATTCCCCTATTCATAGGAACTAGATGCGGTGTAAATACTAAGGTTATGTCTTCATCTGCCGCCTTTGATAATTCTTGCTCGATTTCTGGTGTATGCCTATGATTTGACACTCCATAGGCTTTAATTGATTCATTGCACTCTGTATATAATGATTGTATTTTTAGAGATCTTCCAGCACCAGAAACTCCTGATTTTGCATCTATTATTATTGAATCTGTATGGATTAATTTTTCCTTTACTAGTGGATATAAGGCTAATATACTGGCTGTAGTATAACATCCTGGATTAGCAATAAGATTTGATTTTTTTATTTCATTCCTATTGATTTCCACAAGTCCATACACTGAATCTTTTAATAAACTATCCGCTTCATGCTTTACACCATACCACTCTTCATAAACTTCTAATGAATCTAGTCTGAAATCCCCACCTAAATCTATAACCTTCACTCCTTTAGATAGCGCCTTTTTAGTTATATCAAAAGATTTTCCATGAGGAAGTGCTATAAATAGCACATCTATATCTGATAGCTTTTCTTCAGCTTTTTGCATGTTTATACAGCGTTGTCGTATAAATTTATTATAACTTGGATAAACTTCTGAAAATTCAACATCTGCATAATTATGAGAAGATATAAATTCTATGCTTACTTCTGAATGATTATGCAAAAACCATATAAGTTGTTGTCCGGCATAGCCTGTAGCACCAACTATTCCCCCTTTAATCATATTATCACCCCTTAAAATTATATAAAAATTATACATAACATTTCATAATTATTCAATACCTTTATTTATTCTATCACATTTTTTTAATTTATGTATTGAGAACTTATAATTATTCTTCTAAAAATTTCTAAAAATTGTTGAATATTTATAAAGTCAGTGGTATAATTATTCAAAGATTACTTTAATACTTAAAAGGCTGGTGCATTTAATATGGAAACTATAAAATATTTAAAAAATTTTAAAGGAAAAACTTTTGTAATTAAATATGGTGGAAGTACCATGGAAAATAAATCTGCTCAAAAGGCATTTTTTGAAGATATATTGAAGTTAAAACTTGCTGGTATAAATATAGTTATAGTTCATGGCGGCGGTCCTGAAATATCTAAAGGGCT
>JAYFRK010000605.1:0-5157 GCA_034925975.1 Clostridium sp. | reverse complement strand
TTTTATTATTTTAACTGTCTACTATAAAGGGAGCATATCAGAAAAATGTCTGCGCTATATTTTATATATTCTCTGTATTACTTTAATAATTATTTTTGTTTTTGAAGATATTGTTCTATATTATGAATTCTATAGTGAATTTCAGAATATTTATCTCTTTCTGTGAAATGGTGACATATATCTCTAAAACTTACTATATCTAAGGTTTGAATACATGGAATTATATACTGTATAATAGTTATTAATTGCAAATCCTCTATATTTTTATTTGCATCCTTTATCCACTGAGCTTTTTCAATCTCAAGCAAAAGACTGAGTTTATTAGGATAGGCTCCTTCAATAATGAATTGAAGACCATTTTTAAAATATTCATAAACACTATCTTTTTCAATAAGTTTATTATCATCAAAATAACTATTAATCGATATAAATCCACGTTCTATAACTATACCTAAGATATCCACTGATACTGAAATTAATAAGTTTCTTCTTTCAGTGGATATTTTATTTTCATCATTTTTCATAATACACATCCCTCCTAATTATTACAATAATGCATTTAATTACAATAAATTATACCATAATATTATTAGTATAGCTATTAAATATAAATACATAACACCATTTAAAATATGAGATTTATCGTTATTAATATTAAGTTATAGTATAAATTTAAAATTTCTTTAACACTTTTATGATTATATGAATACATTATATTAAGTCCATAATATCTCCATTCGTCCTAGACAAGCTACATGATTCCAATATGGAGGTGGTATATCAATGATAGGTTCATTTTTATTTCCTTTATTATTTTTAGGTGGACTTGGAAGAGGCGGTTTTGGCCGCGGTGGTTTTGGTCGTGGTGGTTTCGGTCAAGGGTGCTGTAGTCCTTGCTGTCAGCCTTGTTGTAACCCTTGTTGTTGTGATCCTTGCTGTTGTAAAAAACACCATAAACATCACAAGCATCACAGACATCATAAATGTGAAGAATTCTGCTGCCAATGTTTCCCAGTACAACAATGCTGCCCTACAAACCAATGCTCATGTTTTGATGACTTCTGTTGTTAAAGCTAATAATTGATTATAAATTATTAAGTAAATAAGTAATTTTTAAATTTGTCTAAAATGCCCCGTTAAGTAGATTCCGCAGTAAAATTTTACTTCATCTACTAGACGGGGCTTAATTTATAGTTTATAATGTGTGACTTGCTATTTGATAAGTCCCTTTTCCCTTAAGAAATCATCTGCAACATTTCTTGGATCTTGTCCTAGCTTATCAACCTTATAATTAAGTTCTCTCATCGTTTCATCATTTATCTGACCTGATAATTTATTTAAAATATCTTTTAATTCTGGATGCTTCTTCAATACATCATTCCTTACTATAGGAGCTGCATGGTATGGCGGAAATAGGCTTTTATCATCTTCAAGAGTTACAAGATTATAAGCCTTTAATAATCCATCTGTAGAAAAAGCATCTGTAATATCTGATTCTTTACTATCTATAGCTGTATATCTAAGTCCTCCATCTACAGGTTTTACATTTTTAAATTGAATTTTGTAGAGTTTTTTTATACCTACATATCCATCTTCTCTATCTGTAAATTCCATAGTAGGACCAAATGTAAGCTTATCTTCTATATTTTTAAGATCTGATATTTTTTTTAAGTTATACTTTTCAGCTGTATCTTTTCTTACAGCTAAAACATAAGTATTATTAAATCCTAATGGTTCTAACCATTGAATATCATAGTTTTCATTAAAATACTTCTTTACAATGTTATAAGCTTTATTTCCATCACTTATAGCCTTTTGTTGCATAATGTTTACTAGACCTGTTCCAGTGTATTCAACATACATATCGATGTTTCCTGACTTTAGAGCTTCCCATGCCACACTAGAACCTCCTAAATTTAATCCAGTTCTTTTTACTTTTAAGTTAGTATTTCCTTCAATTAATGAAGCAAGCATATTTCCAACTATCAGTTGTTCTGTAAAGTTTTTTGAACCTATAACTATGCTTCTATTCCTATCATAGGCTTTATATCCTACTGCTCCACCTGTTATAGCAATTATTAAAACTAATGTTGTGGCAATAATTATCTTGTTTCTCTTTTCATTTTTTCTTGTTCTTCTTTTTACTTTTAGAGTTTTACCATTGCTATTTGACTTTATTCCTTCTGGTACAACAGAATCCTCTATTTTACCTATTATAAAATCCATCAAAAGTGCTAATATACACGCAGGTATGGCACCTGCTAAAATCATGTAATTATCAACTCTTTGAACACCTGTGAATACTAAATATCCTAGTCCCCCGGCTCCTATAAAAGCAGCGATAGTGGTAAGTCCCACAGCCGTAACAGCCGCTATTCTAATACCTGCCATTATAACAGGAAGAGCTAGCGGAAGCTGAACCATTTTAAGTTTTTGGCTCCCTGTAAGTCCAATTCCTTCTGCTGCTTCAAGCATATCTGGGTTTATATTCTTAAGTCCTGTATAAGTATTTTTTATGATTGGAAGCAGAGAATATAAAAATACCATTAGTATTGCTGGAGTACTTCCTATCCCTAATACAGGAATTAAAAACCCTAATAATGCTAAACTAGGAACTGCTTGAATTACATTAGCAAGTCCTATTATTGGCCCAGCAAGTTTCTTCTTTCTGGTTATTAATATTCCTAATGGAATTCCTATTATTATAGCTAAAATTACTGCAGCTACTGTCAATCCTAAATGCTGAAACAATAAGCTTATTATTTGGTCTTTCCTTCCTCCCAAATAAACGAGAAATTCTTTCATTATATACCTACCTCCTCTTCGTCTAAAAATTGTCCACTAAGAACGCTTATTAAACTACTTCTAGTTATAAGCCCTGATAACTTATTTTGGCTATCAACTACAGGTATATATCCAACCTTTTTCTCATTCATAACCTTTAATACATCTACTATAGAGTCTTCTTTACAGACAGACACCACATCCTTATTAATAATATCTCCAAGGGTTAGCCTTCTATCTTTATCTCTGCTTCTTCTTATATCCTTTAAAGTAACTATACCTTCTAATCTATTTTCTTTGTCCACTACTAATATACTATCTACATGTCTTTCGCTCATTATTTCTGCAGCCTGAAGCATAGTTCTACTTCCAACAGCTTTAACAGGATTTTTTATTACTATATCTTCAGCCTTTATGTACTCTGGCTGATTCCAAATTCTATTTTTACCTATAAATTCTTCCACAAAACCTTGTGATGGATTTTTTAAAATACTTTCTGGTGTATCGTACTGAACTATTAGCCCATCCTTCATAATACATATTTTATCTCCTAACTTTAAGGCCTCATCCATATCGTGTGTAACAAACACTATAGTTTTTTTAAGCTTTTCTTGCAAATTAAATAGTTCATCTTGAAGTTGATTTCTAGTTATAGGGTCAAGAGCAGAAAATGGCTCGTCCATAAGTATTATTTCTGGATTAGTAGCAAAGGCTCTAGCAACTCCTATTCTCTGTTGTTGTCCTCCACTTAATTCACTTGGGTATCTATCTATATACTCTTCAGCATCCATTCCTACCATTTCTAATAATTCAATGGTTCTATTTCTTATTTCATCATCGCTCCAACCTTTTAAGTAAGGTACAAGACCTATATTATCTCCTACAGTCATGTGTGGAAATATTCCAGTTTGTTGAATTACATAGCCTATATTTCTTCTTAATTCTATGGTATCTTTTTTGCTTATATCTTCTCCATCTATAGTAATTTTACCTGATGTTGGCTTTATAAGCTTGTTTAGCATTTTTAAAGTAGTAGTTTTTCCACATCCACTAGGTCCTATTAGCACAACTAACTCACCTTTATTTATTGTTAAGTTGATATCTTTTAAAATTTCCACATTTTTAAAGGACTTTTTAACATTTTTTAACTCTATCATGTTTTTCCTCCTTTTTCTATTAATCAAATTTCCACAAAATCTTAACCTAAGAGACAAAAACAACTTATCAAATTATATAAGTTGTTTCTTCGTACAACTTTATGTTATCACTAAAGTTGTTACTTGTCAAAAGTAGTATATACCAATTAATTTTGAATAAATTCCCTTTTTCTGTGGATTTTTTAAATTTTCTCACTATTTTAAGTTAAAAAAATAAGGCTATGTTTTAAAAGATTATTGATAAACTATAATATCAAAAAAATCTTAAAAATAGCCTTAATCTGCTTATTCCTCATATTCTAGATATCTTTTTATTCTTTGAGATAACCCCTCGTCTCCAACAACTAGAATTTTATCTCCTTTTTTAAACTCTAGATAAGGTCCTGGAGATATTAATATTTCTTCTTCCCTTTTTACTCCAATTATTGTTCCACCTGTATTGTGCCAAAATTCACTTTCACCTATAGTTTTGCCTAATATATGAGACTTTTCAGGAACTTCTATTTCTATTGGTTCTATTAAATTAGTACTTTTAAATCTATATGAGTAATCTATTATTTTTTCATTTACTTCCTGTATTTGTCTTTCTATATTTTTTCTCTCTTCAAGTAAACGCTTCATAGAGCTTCTTAACATACCTATACTCTCTTTTTCTTTAAAACTTTCCATGAATCGGTATGCTTTATCTGGTGATTTTATCAAAATGCCGCTGCCCTTGTTTACCTCTACTACTCCTTTATCTTCAAGAAGTTTCATAGATTTTCTTATTGTCTCTGGAGAAACGTTATATTCCCCTGCTAGAATAGACCTTCCCCTTAATTTTTCTCCTTCTAAATATTGACCTTTATAAACCCTACTAGCAACATCCACTGCTATTTTAACATATCGCGGCATTTCTATTCCTTCGCCCATGCTGTATCCCTCCAAAAACTCTTTCGTAATCACATATCCGAATATGATTATAGCACAAAACAAGAAAATTGCGACGCAATTTTCTTTTAAATTATTAAGTTAATAGTTAATAATTAATAGTTAAGGATAACTTTCCTTCATTAACATTACAAAAAGTTTTTAATTATAGAAAACAGATGTTTAGCTTTTATAAAGGAATTACCCATAGGGCAACTATATTTAACAAATTAAATAAAATTAAAATTTTTCGCAGCAAGGCGGAGAAAAATATCCATCATTATTCACCTTTAGCTATTAGTTATTG
>JAYFRK010000458.1:0-1668 GCA_034925975.1 Clostridium sp. | reverse complement strand
ATATTTTCCTCGCTTTTCATAATAAGTTCTAATTTTTGCTCTGGATAATAAATTAGCGTTGCAAGGCTTTTTCTATCCTTTTGACTTAAGGAATTTATAAAAATATCATCTATTTTTCGTTTTATAACCCCAGAAGCATTTTTCAGCATGTGAGTAAAAGACTCATACTCTCCATGAACATCACTTATAAAATGTTCTGTGCTATTAGGCAAATTTAAAATAGCTTGTAGATTTACAATTTCCGTACTAGCTGAACAGATGCTAGGATATTGTTTTGCAAGTAAATTTAAATATTTTAGGTCCTTTTGTATGAGTTCTAAATTGTTCTCGTCACAGAAGGTCATGGTTTATCCTCCTTTTATTTAAAACATGATTATCTAATTCATAAGTAAATATAATAAATATAATAACAATTAAAATTAATTGTATAATATAAGTTGTTCTATTTCAACAAGGATATTATATCATATATTTTTAATAATTTTACATATAAAATTATTATAATAATATAAAATATGTAACACATATATACCATATAATATACATTTTATAAATAAATGTGCAAAACATATAATAAGTTGGAGTTTATAGGTAAGTAATAGGTAAGAGGTAATAGGTAAGAGGTAATAAGTAATAAGTAATAGGTAAGAGATAATAAGTAATAAGTAATAGGGAAGTGATTAATCGCTAGTCTCTAGCATTTCAGTGCATACAACTAGAATTAGCAATTAGAGACTAGCGGTTCAGCATATAGGAAAGCTACACCATATGCAAAAAAGCTAGCAAAGAGAAATAATATAGACATCAACAGTAGTAAATCAGCTGGTCAATGGAGTAAAAGGGCTTTTGAAAGCAAATAAGATAGAAATAATAGAAGGTACAGCAACTATTCACTATTAGTTATTCACTAAAAAATTACTTCGCAAAATTCTTAAAGTTTGACATCCTCCTCCTACAAATGAGAAAATATAACTAACAAAGTAGAAATGGGGTGCAGCCATGGAGTATACAATTCTTATTGCAGAAGATGAGGAGAGAATGAGAAAGCTTATAAGGGATTACTTTAAAAAGGAAAACTTTCAGGTTTTAGAAGCTTCCAATGGAGTTGAGGCAATGGAAATTTTAAAAAATAATAAAGTTGATTTAGTGATACTTGATATAATGATGCCCTATATGGATGGTTGGACTGTATGTACTAATGTGAGAAAGACTTCAAACATTCCTATTATAATGTTAACAGCAAAAGGAGAAGAGGAAGATAAGCTGCTAGGATATGAATTAGGGGCAGATGACTACGTAACTAAGCCCTTTAGTCCAAAGGTATTAGTAGCTAAAGGAAAGGCACTTCTTAAAAGAGCTTCTATAGATAAATCTAAAAGCGGAATTATGAATTTTCATGGATTAGAAATAAATGAAATATCCCATAATGTAACTATAGATGGGGAGGAAATATTATTATCTCCTAAGGAATATGACCTGCTGCTTTATTTTGCTAAGAATAAAGGTATTGCATTAAGCAGGGATACCATACTAGACAAGGTTTGGGGCTTTGATTATTATGGAGGACTTAGGACAGTGGATACAAATATAAAAAGATTAAGGGAAAAGTTAAAAGATAAAGCAGATTATATAGTTACAGTTAGAGGAAGTGGCTATAAATTTGAGGTG
>JAYFRK010000511.1:0-1743 GCA_034925975.1 Clostridium sp. | reverse complement strand
CTACATATTCATCATTACCAATCTTTTCTTCAAGTCTAGTTATCTTTTTTATAATTAAGTCTTTATTTTTTTTAAATTCAGTACTCTTTTCTACAAGCTTCAATTTTTTTTCATATCCATTTAATAACTTATTGCATCTTTTTATAATGTCATATATCGCTTGTCTGCTTGTATTTGTAAATTCAGATATTTCAGCTAAAGATAAGTCCTCATTAAAATAAAGCTCCATTATATCCTTTTGTTTTTCAGTTAGGAGTTCCTTATAAAAATCCATTAAAATAGATATTTTTACTCTATCCTCCATGTAATCACCAACTCACGGATATTATAATAACAAATTAATTTAATGGTGTCAAGTATTTTTACTTAACACTATTAAAAAAGTGCTTCAATAAAATCATTGGAGTTAAACTCTTGCAAATCATCAATTCCTTCTCCTACACCTATAAGTTTTACAGGAATATTTAGTTGATGTTTTATAGCTATAATTACTCCACCTTTAGCTGTGCCATCAAGCTTAGTTAGTATTATACCGTCAATAGGACAAACCTCAGCAAACTGTTTAGCTTGCTGCAGAGCATTTTGTCCAGTAGTAGCATCAAGTACTAATAAAGTTTCCTTGCTAGCCTCATTATATTCTCTATCTATTATTCGATTAATTTTTTCTAGCTCATTCATTAGATTCTTTTTATTATGTAATCTCCCTGCTGTATCGCAAATAAGCATATCAGCTTTTCTAGCCTTAGCAGCTTGTATAGCATCAAAAACTACAGAACCTGGATCAGCACCTTCTTGATGCTTTATTATATCTACACCTGCCCTGTTACTCCAAACTTCTAACTGATCAATAGCTGCTGCTCTAAATGTATCCGCTGCTGCCATTATTACTTTATGACCATCATTTTTAAATTTAGATGACATTTTTCCAATTGATGTTGTTTTACCCACACCATTTACCCCTATTACTAGTAATATCTTAGGTTTATCATTAAAACCTAATCCCATTTCTTGATTTCCTAATATTTCTGTTAATACTTCTTTTAAGCAGTCATATACTTCCTTAGGATCTTTAACTTTATTATCCTTTACCTTTTGTTTTAACCTCTCCATAATTTCTAATGAAGTATCTACACCTATATCTGCTGTTATTAAAATTTCTTCTAATTCCTCATATAATTCCTCATCGATTTTCACAGCCAAATTTAATACTTCTGAAACCTTTTCAGTGAAATTATCTTTAGTTTTAGATAATCCATTTTTTAGCTTATCAAAAAAATTTCCAAACATGCTTCTACATCTCCTCTAATATTAACTAAATTTATTTACTTAAATCAACAGATACTATCTTCGATATTCCTTTTTCCTCCATAGTTACTCCATAAAGTACATCTCCCACTTCCATACTACCTTTCCTATGGGTTATAATTATAAACTGGGTATTTCCAGAAAACTTTTTTAAAAACTCAGCATATCTAGATACATTTGAATCGTCCAATGCTGCTTCAATCTCATCTAATATACAGAATGGAGTAGGCTTCATTTTTAAAATTGCAAACAAAAGAGCGATGGCAGACAAACCTTTTTCTCCACCAGACATTAGATTAATATTTTGAAGCTTTTTTCCAGGAGGTTCTACGTTTATCTCAATGTTGGCACTAAGTTCATCTCCTTCGCCTAGGATAAGATCTGCTCTGCCACCATCAAATAATTCTCTAAAGGTATCATTAAAATACCCTCTTAAAA
>JAYFRK010000223.1:0-5610 GCA_034925975.1 Clostridium sp. | reverse complement strand
AACCCAAGTTGGTGGAAGAGCAGGGAGAGGTAAAAAGAAAGGCAAGGTTATAGTTCAAACATACAGTCCTGAAAATTATAGTATAAGATATTCTTCATTATATGATTTTAATAAATTTTATATGGAAGAAATTAAGCTTAGATATGATATGAATTATCCACCCTTTTCTAGAATATTATCAATAAACTTAAGCAGTAAGGAAGAAAATGTATTAATAAAAAGTATACAAAAAGTTGGCATAATTTTAAATAATATTTTGGAAAAAAATGATAAGATTACTATATTAGGGCCTTGTCCGTGTATATTATCTAAAATAAAAGAATACTATAGGTGGCAGATATTAATAAAAGGACAATTTAGTGATGATTTAGGGTTAAAAATAAAAAATATTGTTTATGAGAATTTACAAGAGGTTTATAATGATATAAGAATAAGTTTGGATATTAATCCGAATAGCTTATTATAGTATAATATATTATTAGAGAATTAGCATTTAGGAGGAATAAATAATGGCATTAAGAAATATAAGAACTGAAGAGGATGAAATTTTAAGAAAGAAATCTAGAAAAGTAGATGAAATTAATGATAGAATTTTGACTTTAATTGAAGATATGAAAGAAACAATGTATGCAGCAGATGGTGTTGGACTTGCGGCTCCACAAATAGGTATACTTAAAAGAATAGTTGTAATAGATGTAGGAAATGGACCAATTACTCTTATAAATCCTGAAATAATGAGTGTGGAAGGAAGTCAAATTGATTATGAGGGATGTTTAAGTATACCGGGGGAACAGGGAAAAGTTGAAAGACCCTTCAAAGTAAAAGTAAAGGCGCTAAATGAAGAAAATAAAGAAATTGAAATTGAAGGTGAGGAACTTTTAGCAAGAGCTCTTTGTCATGAAATTGATCATTTAAATGGTATATTATTTATTGATAAAGTGATTGAGGAAAGTGAGGAAAAGTAACATGAAAATTGTATTTATGGGTACGCCCGAGTTTGCGGCACCTTCGCTACAGGCTCTTATTGACAATTTTGGTGTAGAAGCTGTTTTCACTCAACCTGATAAACCTAAAGGAAGAGGTAATAAGCTTTCTATGTCTCCGGTGAAGGAGTTAGCATTAAAACATAACATAAAAGTTAATCAACCACATAAATTAAAAAATGAGCCAGAATTCATACAAGAACTTAAAGAAATTGAACCTGATTTTATAATAGTAGTAGCCTATGGACAAATTTTACCTAAAGAAGTAATTGAAATACCTAAATACTCATGTATTAATTTACATGCATCATTACTTCCCAAATATAGAGGAGCCGCTCCAATAAATTGGGCTATAATTAATGGAGAAAATAAGAGCGGAAATACTACTATGTTAATGGACATAGGACTTGATACTGGAGACATGCTTTTAAAACAAGAGGTAATAATAACTGAAGATATGATAGCTGGTGAATTACACAATATACTAATGGAAAGTGGAGCAGAACTTTTAGTTAAAACAATAAATGGTATTGTTGAAGGTTCTATTGTACCAGAAAAACAAGAAGATTCTAAAACTTGTTATGCATCTATGTTAAATAAAGATATGGCAAAAATAAATTGGAATTTATCCTCAAAAGAGATTCATAACTTCGTAAGAGGGTTAAACCCTTGGCCAGTAGCTTATACTCACTATCATGATAAAATTATGAAAATATATAAAACAAAGGTTTTGAAAGAAAATAGTGATAAGGAACCAGGGACTATAATAAAAGTAAATAAAGAAGGTATTGTAGTTTCCTGTGGAGAAGGGACAATACTAATCAAAGAAATGCAATTTCCGGGTAAAAAAGTTTTAACTGTGGAACAATATATAGTAGGAAATGATATAGAAGAAAATCTAATTTTAAAATAAAAGGAGTGATATAAATGTTCTGGTATTACGATTGGACATTTATTATTATAATCCCTGCCCTTATAATATCTGCTTGGGCCCAAATGAAAGTAAGCTCTTCCTTCAATAAGTATTCTAGAATAATGAGTATCAATGGATATACTGGTGCTCAAGTTGCTAGAATGTTACTTGATTCTGAAGGGTTATATGATGTCCCTATAGAAGAAATAGGAGGAAAATTATCAGATCATTATGATCCAAGAAGAAGAGTGATGAGGTTGTCAAGAGATGTTTATTATGGTACATCTGTAGCATCTATAGGAGTTGCGGCTCATGAGACTGGCCATGCAATACAGCATCAAAGACATTATGCTCCTCTTCAAATAAGAAATGCTATAGTTCCAGTAGTAAATTTTAGTTCTAACGCTTCTTGGATAATATTTTTACTAGGACTATTCTTGGGATTTGGTTATTTAGTCAATATTGGAATAGTGTTATTTATTGCTGTGGTACTTTTTCAATTAATCACCTTACCAGTAGAATTCGATGCATCTAATAAAGCATTGAAAGTGTTAGAAGAGAGAAATATATTATATGGTGATGAAATAAAGGGAGCAAAATCTGTATTATCTGCAGCAGCAATGACATATGTAGCAGCAGCTCTAACAGCTGTTTTACAATTAGTTAGACTAATAGCCTTAAGCAGAGATGAATAGTTAAACAATTATACTAGAAGATTGGAGCACTATAATGGAGAAGAGTAGAAAAGTATGCGTTGATATTATTGATTCTGTTTTATCAAAGAACGCTTATTCAAATATAGTATTAAGAAATGAGTTAAATAAATCAAGCTTTAGTGATAAAGATAAGGCATTAATTACGGAAATTGTGTACGGAACTATTAAATATAAATATACAATAGATAAAATATTAAATCATTTTTTAAAAAATGGAGTAGATAGTTTAGACTCGTATGTTTTAAATATCTTAAGAAGTGCTATCTATCAAATTAGATTTTTGGATAAGGTTCCGGGGTTTGCAGCTGTAAATGAAGCTGTAGAGATAGCAAAAAAATACAAATCAATAGGTTCATCTAAATTAGTAAATGGTGTTTTAAGAAATTATCTTAGAAATTTAGACAAGAATTATTATAATGAAAAAAATATAGTTGAAGCATTATGCTTCAACTATTCCTTTGATAAGTGGCTAGTTAATATGTTTATTAAACAATATGGAATTGCAACAGCAGAAACTATTTTAAAAGGATTAAATGAAAGACCAGCAATAACAGTGAGAGTAAACACCTTGAAAATTGATTATGATGATGCTTTTAGCAAACTTATTGAATATGGATACGATGTTGAAGAAGGATATGTATGTCCAGAAGCCATTATTATAAATAAAGGTAAGAGTATTGAGAATAATCCATTATTTAAAGAAGGAAAAATTACTGTCCAAGATGAAAGTGCTATGTTAGTTGCACCTTCCATAGAACCTAAAGAAAATTCCAAAATATTAGACTTATGTAGTGCACCTGGTGGTAAAACTACTCATATATCTGAAATTGTTAATGATAAAGCAGATATAGTAGCTTTTGATATACACGGCAATAAACTCTCATTAGTAAAAAATAATGCTAATAGACTTGGAATTAAAAATATAACTTACAAAGAAATGGATGCAACTATATTTGACGAAGGTTTAGAGAATAGCAGTGATTATGTTTTAATAGATGTGCCATGTTCTGGACTTGGAATAATTAGAAAAAAACCAGAAATTAAATATACTAAAGATTTAAAAGCTTTAAAAGAAATAGTAGAAATCCAGAGAAAGATAATGAGCAATTCAGCTAAGTATGTTAAAGTTGGAGGCACAATCCTTTATTCAACTTGTACATTGAACAAAGAGGAAAATCAAGATAATATTGAATGGTTTATAAAAAATTACCCTGAATATTCTTTAGAGCCTTTATTCTATGGAAATCTTCCTAATTTTATATACGATAATGGCACTGTAACAATTTTACCTAATAAATATATGGATGGATTTTTCATTGCAAAATTTAAAAGACGTTGGTAGGTGAATTATGATAAACATTTTAGATTTTACTTTAAATGATTTGATGTTTTGGATGAAAGAAAATAATGAGAGCAAATTTAGAGCTAAGCAAGTTTTTGATTGGATATATAAAAAAGGAACATTCAAATTTGATAATATGATAAATTTACCAGCAGCTACAAGAGAAAAGTTGGAGAAATACTTTTATATAGGTGTACCAGAAATAGAACAAGAATACATTTCAAGAGTTGATGGTACTAAAAAGTTTTTGTTTAGGTATAATGATGGTAATATAATAGAGTCTGTTATTATGAAATATAAGCATGGAAATTCTATATGTGTCTCTACGCAAATAGGATGTAGAATGGGATGCAAATTTTGTGCATCTACAATAGGAGGAATTATAAGAAATCTAACTTCAGGAGAGATAATTGGTCAGGTGCTTAAAGCACAATCTAATATAGGTGAGAGAATATCAAATGTAGTCCTTATGGGAAGTGGAGAGCCATTAGACAATTTTGAAAATGTAATTAAATTTGTAGAGTTAATTAATTCTGATGAGAGCCTAAATATAGGGCAAAGGCATATTACATTATCTACATGTGGGATAGTGCCTAAGATAAAAGAACTTGCTGATTTAGATTTGCAAATAACCTTAGCTATTTCGCTCCATGCATCTAATGATGAGATAAGAAAGAAAATGATGCCTATAGCAAATAAATATAGTATTAATCAGTTATTAAATGCGTGTATGTATTATTGTAATAAGACTAATAAGAGAATAACATTTGAGTATGCACTAGTTAAAGATGTTAATGATACGAAGGAAAATGCAGAAGAACTATGTAAAATTCTTAAAGAAATATTATGTCATGTTAATTTAATACCTATCAATGAGATCAAAGAAAATAATTTAAAAAAATCTAGAGTGGAAAGTATTAATTCCTTTAAGAACATTTTGACAAGATGCGGTATAGAAACTACAATAAGAAGAGAAATGGGAGCAGATATTAATGCTGCCTGTGGTCAATTGAGAAGAAACTATATAAATAAATAAATAAATAATGATATTTATGTTATATGTGATGGAGGGTACGTTTATATGGGTGCAAAAGGTAGTTATATAAACAGAGATTCTGTGGGCTTTTTATCTGATATTGGCAATATAAGAGATATGAATGAGGATTATATTAGCTATTATGAAGAGGAAGCTTTTAGAATTTATGTTGTGGCAGACGGTATGGGCGGGCATAATGCAGGAGATGTGGCTAGCAAAACAGCAGTGGAAGCATGCATTAGTTATTTAAAAAGTTTAGGTGAATTTAATGATTTAGAGAAAAGTCTAAGAGATGCTATAACTTATGCTAATGAAATAATATACGAAAAAGCTAACTCTAATGAAAATTTAAATGGCATGGGGACAACTATCACTGCATGCCTTATACAGGAAAACAATGCTGTTATAGCAAATGTTGGAGATAGCAGTTGCTATGTTATTAAAAATAATAAAATAGAAAAAATAACAAAAGATCATTCTTTAGTTCAAGAACTTTTAGATTGTGGTAGCATCTCAAAGGAACAAGCTATAAATCATCCTCAAAAAAATGTTATAACTAGAGCAATAGGAACAGAAGAAGTTGTAAATATAGATCTATTTAGCATAGAAAAAAATAAATT
>JAYFRK010000076.1:0-4650 GCA_034925975.1 Clostridium sp. | reverse complement strand
ATCTTGGCATAGAACGATGAATACTAAATGATTCTACAGCCCTTCCAAATACCCTTATAAATGTAGGCATAAGTAATGCTCCTATAATCGTTGCTAATGTTGTAGAAATTAATATCCATCTAAAAATATATAGTAAGCTTTCAGATGTACCTGCCTTTATGTTATTCTCAATTGTTTTAGCCATAAGAGGAGCTTGAGCAGTATTTGCAGTTCTAGAAACTAATGCAAATATATTAAACACCGCAAATGATATAGCTATTCTACCTGTTCTTACAGCTACAATTCTTACTGAATATGCTAAAGTTGATATAACATAAATAACAAATGTAAGAATAAGTACAATAATTATTTGTATAGACATTAGTTTCCCTCCATTTAATATAATATATAATATTCTAAGCTAAAACAAATAATATAATAATTATTAATATTTCTTTTTTGGATTTTTAGGAAACCAACCTTTTTTTACTCTTTCTTCTTGTTCAAATATTTCATGGATACTCCAAAGCCATGAAAATCCTATAATTGCCATTATAGGTGATAACATTTGTCCTTTTATATAGATAGACAGGGTTATAAATATAATCCCTAAAACTAAAAATATAGGCCATATCCTCTTGCTAAAATAATATTCACTTTTAATCACAATAGGATGAAATATACCTATTATCATAAAAGATGCTAAGCCTATTATAATACCTTGAAAATTCATATTTAAATTCACCTTCTTATAAAGATTATTATAATGTAGCTGACATTTCCATTTTACATTATTCATAAATTATACCAAATAGTTATAAATTTATATACCTTTAAAAACTTAAAATTACTCATTTAGATTTTTGACAGTGATATCCATGTGACGTATACTAAATTTGTAAGTATTCTAACATTAGGAGGTAACTATGAAAAACACAGTATTTCTCAATTCAGCAAAACTTGACTTTGACAACAAACTGGATTTTTCACAATTAGCTAAACTTACTACCATTACAAAATATGATACAAGTAATGATGCAGATATTCTGGAAAAAGTTAAAAATCAGGATATTATCATTACCAAAGAACTACCTTTAGGAAGAGATTTAATTTCTCAATTTCCTCCTTCAGTGAAACTCATATGCGAGGCCGGCACTGGCTATAATAACATAGACATTGCTGCAGCAAAGGAAAAAAACATTACTGTATGCAATGTTCCTGGTTATAGCTCAGAAGCAGTGGCGCAATTAGTAATTACTTTTATGCTAAATTTAAGTTCCTCATTAACTCTTCAACAGGTTATGATTAATCAAGGGAATTTTGATAATTTTACTAAGTTCCTTCAGGTTCCTCATTTCGAATTACATAATAAGGTTCTTGGAGTAATTGGAGCTGGTGCCATTGGTCAAAGTGTAATGAAAATAGCACTAGCTTTAGGAATGAATATTCTAGTCTATAGCAGAACTCCTAAATCCTTTAACAATCCAAATATAAAATTTGTTTCTCTTGAGGAATTGCTAAAAGAGAGTGATTTTGTTACCCTACACTGTCCTCTTACTGATAATACTAAACATCTTATTGATAAAGATAAATTAAATCTTATGAAATCCTCAGCATTTATCATAAATACTTCAAGGGGAGCAATTATAAAAGAATTAGACTTAATTGAGGCTTTAAAAAATAAAAAAATTGCTGGTGCTGCACTTGATGTTCAAGATCCTGAACCACCAGAATTAGATAATCCACTATTTACTATGGACAACGTTATTTTAACTCCTCATATAGGTTGGAAATGCATTGAATCAAGACAAAGACTTATTAATCTTTTAGCTGATAATGTTGAAGCTTTTATTCAAGGAAAACCAATTAATGCTGTAAATTAGTATATATCTCAATAATTTATTTACTTTTGGATTATATCTAGTTATAACAAAAGACGCGGTTCTCGCGTCTTTTTCATATAACTGTTTAATTGAGTACTCTTCATTTTAATTAGATATTTTGTAAATTAATTAATATAAACTTATTTTCTGCTCATAAATTCTTCTATTTCTTCTACAGTTTTGATTATATCTTTAGATAGATTCTCATAACCATCTTCTGTTACTAGAATATCGTCTTCTATTCTTATTCCTATGCCTTCTTCAGGAATATACAGCCCCGGCTCATTTGTAAATAGCATACCTGGCTTAAGTACTTGTTCACGATCTCCTACATCGTGAGTATCAAAACCTAAGTAATGACTTACTCCATGAAAATAGTATCTTGAAAGTTCCTTATCTTCCTTTATAAGTCCAAGCTCTTTACATCCTTCTGCTAAAACTCTTTTTGCAATTTCATTAAGTTCAGAGAATGGAAGCCCTGGTTTAACTGCTTTTGTTACTTCTTCATTAGCTCTTAAAACCACATTATATACTTGTTTTTGTCTTTCAGTAAACTTGCCGCTTACAGGAAATGTTCTTGATATATCTGCATTTAGGTATTTATATTGAGCTCCTAAATCAAATAGTATTAAATCATTATTTCCAGATCTACTGTTATTTTCTGAATAGTGAAGTATGGTTCCATTTTTCCCTGCTGCTGCTATTGTTTTAAATGCTTTATCTTTTACTCCTTCTGATGTTAATACATAATCGAAATAAGCTTCTATTTGGTACTCCATCATTCCAGGCTTTGCATTCTTCATCATTAACTCTATTCCACGCCTTGTTATATCTATAGCCTTTTTTATAACCTCTATTTCGTCTTTATCCTTTATAGTTCTAATATCACTTATTTTATAATAAATATTTTTCACATTGAAATATGGGTATTTTTCTAAAACAGATTTTACAAAAACTTGGGCTTCAGTTGTAGGTATCCCCCATTCCTGTCTTTCAAGATCTAGATATAAATTTGTGTATTCAAATCTTGAAAGCATTCCTGCGAAAGAGTTATAGAAATTTTTTGTATAGTCTATATCAGTAATGCCTGAAACTGCCTCTGCCTCTTTTTCAGTCATCTTTTCTCCAATCCATCTGGCCATAACTGGATCTGACTCTTCAATAAATAGGGTTTCACTGACTATATTTTTTCTTTTTGTTATAACAAGTATTATATTCTCCCTATCTATACCTGTTAGATAATAAAAATTTCTATTAGGCGTAAATGGATAAGTTTCATCTGCTGACTTATAAGGTGCCCTTCCTGCAAACATAACTAGTATAGAATTATCTTCTAACTGCTCAGATAATTTTTTTCTATTTTTAATGAAAAATTCTTGTTTCATAGTTTATCTCTAGTGAGAGGGTATACAACAAGCATAGAACCTCCACTAAAGCTCACCTCTTTTCTTTTTATACTGTTTTAGTACCTTATTTCAATATAATATATGCCCTTAATAAAATCAACACAAGGTACTAATCTTAATTATTTACTACAGTACTTAAATTAAACCTATTCTTCTAATTGAATGTATATTCTTTTATTGATTTTTCCCTTACTTTTATAATCTGCTATTTTTATTTTTCCAACTTCCTCAGTATTTTTCACATGAGTTCCTCCATCTGCCTGAAAATCTAGCCCTTCAATTTCAACAGTTCTTATTTCTGTAATACCTTCTGGTAGAAGATTTATTTTTGTTCTTATTAAATCAGGAATTTTGAAGGCTTCTTCTCTTTCAAGAATATTTACACTGATATTCCTTGCAGATTTTACTTCTTCATTGATTTTTATTTCTATTTCATCAACTAATTCCTTGTCAAAGCTTTCAAACTCGAAATCCAGTCTACCCTTAAGACAATCCATATCTCCACCAGTTACCTGAGCTTTGTAGTCTCTCCATACAACACCGCATAAAATATGCATAGCAGTATGAGTTCTCATTAGCTTATATCTATGTTCCCAGTCTAATTTTCCAATACAAATTTCATCAACTTTAGGAAGATCCCCATCAATATAATGATATATATCAGAGCCTTTTTTCTTAACTTTTTTTACAATATATTTAGCTGTATCTGTCTCCAGCACTCCCTTATCGCAGGGCTGACCTCCACCTCCTGGATAAAATGCTGTTCTATCCAAAACAACAGCATTTTCCTCCATATCTATTTTAGTAACTTTACAATCAAAACTTTTTACATAGCTGTCTTTTTGAAATATTAATTCACTCATTTTTGTTCCTCCTTTAAAATTTATCATAGTAAAATAATATAGCTTAATACCTTATCCACGTCATAATATATCCTTTTCTGTTAAATCGGATAAAAGTTTACAACCACAGCTTTAAGAGTAGTTTCTCCGCAGCTTTTATAGGTATGGGGAGCTGCTGATGAAAAACAAATAGACTCTTCTTTTTTTAATAAATAGTCCTCCTTGTTTGTTGACAATAAAAGTCCTCCTTCAAGAACAATAATATACTCCTGTGATTTTTCTGAGTGCCCAACAGAGGTATATACTGCACTAGAATCTATCTCAAGTAAAAATAATTCGAAATTTCGATGGGGTGTATTGCCATAATAGCAATAAATACGATAAGTTCCATCTTCACTGCTTTGCTCTCTAGCTTCTGACTTTCTAACAACTGAAATATGGTTTTCCTGTTTATCAATTAGTACTGTATATGGAACATTTAAGCCTTTGGCAATTTTCCAAATGGTATTAATTGTGGGATTTGTATCCCCCTTTTCAATT
>JAYFRK010000544.1:0-2097 GCA_034925975.1 Clostridium sp. | reverse complement strand
TATTCACATCATCTCCTGAAGCTAACACATGGTCTAATCCACCATATCCAATGTCATATGCCCAGCCGTCTCCTCCTATAATCCACTGTGATTTCTTTATTAGATAATCTTTCTTGTCTAAGATTTCATCTATTATTTCATTTCTATCATCTTTATGATTATCTAAAGCTTTTAATACATTATTTGAAGCAAGTTTTGAAGCCTCTCCATCTTCTTTGGATTTAATCCATTCTACAAAAGCATTTTTTATATCCTCATTTATATTAGTATCTAATGCCTTCTTCATTAAATCTTCTATTCTCTGTCTTATTTGCTTAACAGCTAAAAACATTCCATATCCATATTCAGCATTATCTTCAAATAATGAATTACCCCATGCAGGACCTTTTCCTTCAACGTTTGTAGTATATGCTATTGATGGTGCACTAGCTCCCCAAATTGATGAACATCCAGTACCATTAGCAATTAACATTCTATCTCCAAACAACTGAGTTATTAATCTTATATATGGAGTTTCTCCACATCCAGGACATGCCCCATTAAATTCAAGCAGCGGTCTTCTAAATTGGCTTCCTTTTAATGTTGTATGATCCATAGCACCTTCTTTTGGAATTATCTTTGTTGCAAATTCCCAATTTTCAGACTCCATTTCCATCTCTTCTTCTGCAGGCTTCATTATTAAAGCTTTTCCTGGTGCTGGGCAAACATCAGCACAATTTCCACATCCAGTACAATCCATTGGTGCCACTTGGATACGATATTGATAATTTTCCAATCCCTTACCTACTGCCTGTTTGGTTTTAAATGTATCTGGAGCCTTATTTACTTCATCTTCATCTAGTAAAAACGCCCTTACTGTGGCATGTGGACATATATATGCACATTGATTGCACTGTATGCATTTGTCTATCTGCCATTCTGGTACCATTACAGCTATACCGCGTTTTTCATAAGAAGTGGTTCCAAGAGGATAAGTTCCATCTTCCATTCCCTTAAATGCACTAACTGGAAGTTCATCACCTTCATGTCTTGCCATAACTCTCTGAATATTTTTAACAAAATCTGGTTCATCTTTTATTGGATACTTTTCTTCTTCACTTTCTGCATTAGACCAATTTTTAGGAACCTTAATTTGTTTAAGTTCACTTACACCTTTTTCTACTGCGGCTTGGTTCATCTCTACTATTGCTTTTCCTTTTTTTCCATATACTTTTTCTACAGATTCTTTTAAATATTTCACAGCATCTTCTACAGGAATTACATTTGCCACCTTAAAGAAGGCTGCCTGCATTATCATATTTATTCTTCCACCAAGCCCTATTTCAGAAGCTATCTTAACTGCATCAATTGTATAGAATCTTATATTATTTTCTGCTATAAACTTTCTTATTGGAGCTGGAATTTTTTCCTCTAATTCACCTTCTGTCCAAGGGCAATTAAGTACAAATATTCCATTTTTCTTTAGTCCTTTTAAAATGTCAAAGTGATATATATATGACCTGTTGTGGCATGCTATATAGTCTGCACTATGGACTAAATATGGAGCCTTTATAAGTTTCTTTCCAAATCTTAAGTGAGATATAGTACTTCCACCTGATTTTTTGCTGTCATATGAAAAGTAAGCTTGAACATTGAGGTCAGTATTATTACCTATTATCTTTACTGCCGTCTTATTCGCTCCAACTGTACCATCTGATCCAAGTCCCCAGAATTTACAGCTTATTGTTCCTTCTGAAGTAGTATCTACCGTATCCTCTTCTGGTAGTGATGTGTAACTTACGTCATCCACTATACCAATAGTAAATCCATCTTTAGGGTTATCTTTTTTTAAGTTATTATAAACAGCTATAATTTGAGATGGTGTTGTATCTTTTTGACCAATTCCATATCTTCCTCCAACTATTACTGGCTTATCACTTTTATTATTAAATAAGTGAACTATATCTTGATATAATGGCTCTCCAAGTGAACCTGGCTCTTTAGTCCTATCTAATACTGCTATTTTTTTGGCACTCTTTGGAAAAACATTAAAGAAATACTTAGGTGAGAATGGTCTATATAGATGGACTTTTATAGCTCCAACTTTTTCACCTTTAC
>JAYFRK010000036.1:0-1844 GCA_034925975.1 Clostridium sp. | reverse complement strand
CTAGTCATTCTTTTTACCTCCACCGGAAGCAGGATCTATTTAAATACATCTTATGTTGATGTTCAACTGTTAGTGTTCCAACTTCTGCCTTAGTCGCTTTATCATTTAAATACATCTTATGTTGATGTTCAACAAGGATAAGGAGCTTATTGAAGTAACATATGAACCTATTTAAATACATCTTATGTTGATGTTCAACTTTCAAGGAAACTACCATGTTCTAATGTTACCAGAATTTAAATACATCTTATGTTGATGTTCAACGGGTTTTCCAAGGATTTCTGATGGAGATTGCTTCATTTAAATACATCTTATGTTGATGTTCAACTTATTCATTTCTTCCTCAAACATTCCGCTTGACCAATTTAAATACATCTTATGTTGATGTTCAACCGAACAATTTCAAGTAAATCAGTATCAATTACGCCGATTTAAATACATCTTATGTTGATGTTCAACTTGTGGAGAGTTCATATATGATGGTGACGAGTACTAATTTAAATACATCTTATGTTGATGTTCAACCACTACACCCTATCATTCTTTGTATTTTCTTAGGATTTAAATACATCTTATGTTGATGTTCAACAATGAAATGTCGGCTCAACGTGCTAAATCACTTACATTTAAATACATCTTATGTTGATGTTCAACGGAGGTAAATATGAGTAACATTATTAAAATTTTAAAATTTAAATACATCTTATGTTGATGTTCAACATTTAATTTAGGGAGGAATTTAAGTGTATTTTTAATTTAAATACATCTTATGTTGATGTTCAACCAGTTACCTTATACTTTTCTATATTTTCTAATCTACATTTAAATACATCTTATGTTGATGTTCAACAATCATCTAGATAGTGTTCGTAAGCTCTATTACACATTTAAATACATCTTATGTTGATGTTCAACAAGATACTACAAATGGTATTCAGCGAAGATTTATATTTAAATACATCTTATGTTGATGTTCAACTTACAAATATGGTTTTGATATGAGCGTTAGAGTTTCATTTAAATACATCTTATGTTGATGTTCAACCTAATAGGTTTATTAGTAGGCTTAAATTTACCGTTATTTAAATACATCTTATGTTGATGTTCAACGCTTCTTGTCTTATGTTTTTAACCAAATCTCTATAAGATTTAAATACATCTTATGTTGATGTTCAACCCATTATAGGTGTCACCCTTTATATCTCCCAATTCATTTAAATACATCTTATGTTGATGTTCAACATGTTATTACATTTTGCTGACCTTTGGTGTTCTAATTTAAATACATCTTATGTTGATGTTCAACGAGCAAAAGGAGATGTAAGTTACGCAAAAACAAAATTTAAATACATCTTATGTTGATGTTCAACCTGTAGTAGAAGAAGAAAGTATAACATATAGCAAATTTAAATACATCTTATGTTGATGTTCAACCCCATGGAAACTAAGCCATTCTTATATTCAAATTTATATTAAAAACTTAGTATTAGTCAATGTTTCCATAGATTTTTACCAAGTTAATTTATAAAAATCATATTTCTTATGTAAAACCACTTTAGCTGCTTATATTCAGTATATTTCATGTGGTTTTGAAATTATATAACCTGGTAAAAATCTTACTATTTTATATTATTAGATCTTCACCTGTATTATTTTGCTTGTTTCCTAACACTTCTTCTCCATAAATATTATTATTCATTAACTTTATAATACAAACAAAATCTTCATTTTCATCTATTACTTTTTTCAAGTCTTTTTTCAATAAAATAAGATTTGCTGGTGTTATCTCTCCTCTAAAAACAGACTTCTGAAAATGAGATAAATATTTTTTACACACTTTGAAT
>JAYFRK010000572.1:0-5768 GCA_034925975.1 Clostridium sp. | reverse complement strand
TGCTTTATTTGTCATGCACTTTTTTAAGAAACTAAAAATATAACTTTTCTTTTAAAATTACCTTGACTTCATATAGTTAGTCTAATTTAAGGTACTAAAAGTAAGAAGCTATATAATTCATTAAGAGAATTTTGAGCAAGTTCTAGAAGTTCTTAGTTTGTGAATTTGAAAATTACCGTAATTCCCACCTAGGACGGGTGGGAGCCAGGACTGCATCAGGAGGATGCATAGGACTGGGTAGGTAATTTTTAAAGGCACAAACTTAGAACTTCTTAACGCAGTGAAGATTCTCTGTTGAATTATACACCCTCGATTTTTAGAACCTTATTTTGTAGTTACTAAGGCCGCCATTTTGTCGCACTTTATTTATGTTCCCAAATGAAGTAGCTATATTTTAGTAGCTTCATAGATAAAGCCCTAAATCCTCTGTACTCTAATTTAACTCTTTTGTTAATTTTCTGTTATAGTGGTATACTAGATATAGGTATTATATTAGAGAAAAGTAAAATAGAAGGAGATTGTATGCATTGAAGAAAAATTATAATATGAAAAAGACGATATCTATGAAAAGATTTATTTCAGAATTTGGAGAAAATTTCTCTCAACATATGAAAAAACGATTAATGGAATTAGAGGTAAGATCAGTTTTAACAAGAAAAGAAATTGACTATAGACTTGATCTTAAACATGTTGAACATACTAAATATCCTTGTGATCTTGGTTTTGAGGATGATGATATAACTGAAAAGGAATACGCTTATGGACAATTTGTAGTTGTTGATGGTAATTTATATTTCTCAGAAAAATGTGAAGAAAATGAGAAGGTTATGGAGTCTCCAGTTGTAGATACTATCTTTAATTCTTTGAGTAGTAGAGGTATAATTTTCGATTCAGATATTAGATCAAAAGTTATAGATGATAATAACATTGATTATTTAATAGATACTTTATTAACTGCGTGTCCTAAAGTATCACAAAAACATTTAGACATTGTAAAAGGAATGATATACCGTGCTGAAAAGTAGGATAATAATTTTTTTTAAAAAACTACTTGCATATTAATTATATATATATTATAATTAATAAATTATTAAGAAATAATTTTTCTTATAGAATAGTTGCAAAGTACAATTTATAAAGTTATTGTTTTTCAGATATTAGAGATACATGAAATTTAGAAAACTGAACGAATCTTTTAATATACCATTCTCAAAGTCTTCAAATTCCACATTCTAATTTAACCCCTGATAGTAAAAATTTTATTCCCGTTTTGTACTAAATATACTTTCTTGTTAGTATAATATTTTGTTGTGACATTTCTATAGGAAGTATAATAGGAGGTACTAGAATGAACGTTAGAAAAATTTTCATAATTACTGAAGATGTTATTGAAGAATGTTTAGCCGACTCAATAGGAGAATAATTAATAATATCTATAAAAGCTCTCAATGCTATTTAGCATTGAGAGCTTTTATTATTGTTTTACTTCTGACCAAACCTTATCAAAATTTGTTATTTTTGATCCTATATCTTATAAATATTCAACTATTTTCACTTCTTCTTCTTGAGGATAAACTGCCTTATTTCCCATTATTTCTTTATCTATAAATGGATAAGCTGCTATATTAGGATTTCCATAAGGGAAGCTTCGAGAAATTTCTGATGATATTTCTGGCTCCATTATAAAGTTTATAAATAGTTCTGCAGCTTGAGTATTTTTTGAAGTTTTAGGTATTACAAAATTATCCTGTTGAAGGAACAGTCCTTCTTTAGGTATTACATATTTAACATTAGGATTGTCTCTTTTAGCAAGAGCTCCTTCAGCTCCCCAAGCAAATATAACTTTTGATTCACCATTAATAAGGCTAGTCTTTGGACTATCGCTATCATATGCCTTAATATTAGGTTGAAGTTTCTTAAGCTCTACCTTAGCCTTTGCTAAAGCTTCTGGAGAAGTTTCATTTATAGAATATCCTAGTTTTTTTAGTGTTATACCTATAATTGCTCTCTCATCATCTAACACTGTTAATGAGTTTTTGAATTCACTTTTCCATAGGTCACTATACCCTTTTATAGCCCCTTCTGGCACTTTTGAGCTGTCATAAGCTATTATTCCGGCAAGCCACATATAAGGGACACTGTATTTATTTTCTCTATCAAAAGGTAAATTTAAATATTGAGGTCCTATATTTTTTAGGTTTGGTAAATTACTCTTATTTATCTCTTTAATTAAGTTTTGTTTTTTCAGAATTTCAACCATAAAGTCACTGGCTACAGCAATATCGTAGTTTTCTCCACCAGCCATTAATTTTGCAAGCATCTCTTCATTAGATGAAAATGTACTATAATTAACCTTTATATTATAGGTTTCCTCAAATTTATCAATAACCGATTGAGGAAGATACTCAGACCAGTTAAATACATTTAGCTCTTGCTTTGGTCCTTGATTACTTTTAGCAAAATTCCAAATACCAAAAGTCATTCCTGAAGCTATAAACACTATAGAAAGTATTACTGCTCCTATTTTTTTCATATTTAAATTAACATTTTTTAATACTGCTGATAATCCTACAACAACAAATGTAAATAATATAATTATTGTTGATAATGCATTAATTTCAGGTGTTACACCAAACTTAACCATTGAAAATACCTTCAGTGGAAGAGTTGTATTTCCAGCTCCTGCAACGAAGAAACTTATTATTACATCATCTAAGGACAATGTAAAGGCAAGTAATCCTCCTCCAATAACTCCAGGCATAATTATAGGAAGTGTAACATAAAAGAAAGTTTTTAATGGTGTAGCTCCTAAATCTAAAGCTGCCTCTTCTACAGAATTATCAAATCCATCTAATCTTGTTTTTACAACCGCTACTACATAAGCAATACTAAAGGTTACATGGGCTATAATTAACGCTACTCTTCCTAATGGTAGTTTCACAATGGAAAAAAAAGCAAGTAGTGATATACCCATAACTATTTCTGGTATTACTAGTGGTACATTTAAAACTGAATCTATTAGATTTTTACCTTTAAATTTATATTTGTAAAGTCCTATTGCAGCTAATGTTCCTATAATAACTGCTATTACAGTACTTATAGCTGCCACAATAAGAGAATTTTTAACAGCTTCTAATATTCCTGCATTATGCATTAGACTCTTATACCATTTAAAAGTAAATCCTGTCCATACTACATTTAACTTCGATTCATTAAATGAAAATACTATAAGAACCATTATAGGAATATAGAGAAACATATACATCAAAAAAGCATATATGGATTTAAATACTTTTCCTTTTTTCTTCATCTTCTAGAACACCTCCCACTTGTCCTTATTACTGTTAGACTTAGTGTAATAGAAGATTACTATAACCATTACAATCATAAGAATAACTGAAAAAGCTGATCCAAAAGGCCAGTCTCTTGCTGTTAAGAACTGGTTCTTTATAAGATTACTCATAAGTACTACCTTGCTGCCCCCCATAAGATCAGTTATGAAGAATAATCCAAGTGTAGGAACAAACACTAGTAGAGAACCTGATAATATTCCTCCCTTTGTTAGTGGTAGAGTAACTTTTAAAAATTTATCTACTGGACCAGCTCCCAAATCGTCTGCCGCTTCTAATAGTGCCATATCTAATTTTTCTATTGAAGCATAAAGAGGCAGAACCATAAATGGAAACATCATATAAAGCATACCTATCATAACTGCAAAATTATTATACATCATATGAAGAGGTGCTTTAATCAATCCTATATTTAATAGAATAGTATTAATTATTCCTTCAGTTCTTAATAGGATTATCATGGCATAAGTTCTAACTAAAGAATTTGTCCAAAATGGTAGTATTATTAATAATAAAAGTATTGGTTTTATCTTTTTATCTGCTTTAGCAATTATAAATGCAAATGGATATCCAAAAATTAAGCATATTATAGTGGTTCCTAAGCTTATTAAAAATGACTTCAAAAATATAACCACATATAGCTTATTAGCTATTCTAGCATAATTGCTCAAAGTAAAACTAAATATAACATCCCCTGCTTCCCCTCTTGTACAGAAGCTTACAACTAGGATTAAGAAAAGAGGTACTATAAAAAACATCAGCATCCAAATACTCACAGGTAACATTGTTGCAAATAAACCTGATTTGTTTCTAAGGGAAAATTTACTCTTCATCTATCTTCCCCCTTATGCCTTGATAACTACAGTATGAGTTGGATTCCAAGTTACAAATAGTTCTTCACTTTCCCCTTTAAAGGTAAAGTTCTGTCCTATTGGTTCATTTACTACAATTTCTTTTCCGTTTTTAAGAACCATAACAGTTTTCATGTTGGCTCCTACATAAATTCTTTCCTTCAACTTACATTGAAGCCACACATCACCTTCTTCAGGCTGATGTTTAATCTTTATTCTCTCTGGTCTTACGGAGACTGTAAATTTATCACCTAAATCATAATTTTCATTTGGAATTCTAATTATGTCTTGCTCTTGTTCTAAATGAAGTAATACTTCAGTTTCTTTTATTTTTATTGCCTCTCCTTCTAGGATGTTTGTCTCCCCTAAAAAGTCAGCAACGAATTTAGTCTTAGGTTTTTCATAAAGTTCTTCTGGTGTTCCTACCTGCTCTATAATACCTTTATTCATAACTACTATTCTGTCTGACATAGTTAAAGCTTCTTCTTGATCGTGAGTTACAAAAATAAAAGTTATACCTAGCTTTCTTTGAAGATACTTAAGTTCTAATTGCATCTGTTTGCGCAGTTTCAAATCAAGAGCGCCTAACGGCTCGTCCAGCAGTAAAACCTTTGGATTATTTATAAGAGCTCTAGCAATAGCTACACGCTGCATTTGACCACCACTTAGCTGAGATGTGGTTCTACTTTCATACCCTTCCAGTTGAACGATTTTGAGCATTTCCAATACTCTCTTGTTAACGTCTTCCTTTGGCACTTTTTTCATCTTTAATCCAAAGGCTATATTGTCAACAATATTCATGTGCGGAAATAGTGCATAATTTTGAAATACCGTGTTTACACATCTTTCATGTGGAGACTTATTCGTGATATTCTCTCCGTCTATTATTATTTCCCCACTAGTAGGCGTTTCAAAGCCAGCAATCATTCTTAATGTTGTAGTCTTTCCACAACCACTGGGACCTAATAAGGTCAAAAATTCTCCTTTTCTAATCTCAAGGTTTAAGTTATCAATTACTGTAGACTCTTGATCATAGCTTTTACAAACATCTAACAATTGAACAAAAACATCCCCTGTCACACCGTAACAACTCCTTTACTTTAAATATGTTTAGTAAAAAGAAAAACCCCTTATGGCATAGCATAGGCCAAAAAGAAGGTTATTAAATAAAATTATAATTATTTGCAAAAACGTATAATTATAACGTAATTGAATATAACATAATTACTTCCAAATCTCAATAGTTTTTTTATTATTTTTTTACCGATAATACAAACTTTTCAATACGCTTTAAAGCTTCTATTATATTGTCCATAGAAGATGCATAGCAAGCCCTTACAAATCCTTCTCCACATTCTCCAAAAGCTTCTCCTGGAACAACCAAAACCTTTTCTTCCATTAGTAGTCTTTCACAGAATTCATCAGATGTTAACCCTGTAGATTTTATAGATGGGAATATATAAAATGCTCCTAATGGTTCAAAACAATCAAGTCCTATTTTTCTAAATCCATCAACCATTACACGTCTTCTTCTATTGTATTCTCTAACCATTTCATAAACATCATT
>JAYFRK010000132.1:0-10654 GCA_034925975.1 Clostridium sp. | reverse complement strand
ATAGAGGTTGGAAAGCGTGGAGCTGCCTTCTACCGAAGAGGGGTATTTCAAGTCGAGTGCCCAGTAGAGCGGGTCCATGATGTGGCAGGCCATGTCTCCCAGGGCGCCTGTGCCGAAATCCCAGAATCCCCGCCAGTTCCACGGGGTGTATGCCGGGTCGTAGGGCCGTCTTGCGGCCGGACCGATGAACAGGTCCCAGTCGAGAGCCGCCGGAACGGGGACACCTCCCTTGGGCTCTGCCAGCCCTTGCGGCCAGATGGGGCGGTCAGTCCAGCAGTGGGCTTCGTGGACATCCCCGATGACACCTGACTTTACCCACTCTGCCACTTGTCTGCACCAGTCGAAGGAGTTGCCCTGGTTGCCCATCTGGGTGGCAACCTTGTATTTTTTAGCCAGCCTGGTCAGCAGCCTGGATTCATACACGCTGTGTGTCAGCGGTTTTTGTACATAAGTGTGCTTCCCCAGGGTGATGGCGTGGGCGGCCACGCCCGCGTGGGTGTGGTCGGGTGTCGCCACCAGGATGGCATCGATGGAGTTTCCCATCTTGTCGAACATTTCCCGCCAGTCTTTAAACTGCCTGGCCTTTGGATGATCGCCGAATGTCTTTGCGGCATATTTCCAGTCCACGTCGCAAAGGGCTATGATGTTCTCCGTTTTCATGTTGGTCAGGTTGCGGCGCCCCATACCCCCAACGCCAACACCCGCAATATTGAGCTTGTCGCTGGGAGCCATATGGCCAAAAGATTTACCTAATATGCTGTCAGGTACGATGGTCAACCCGGCAGCGCCTGCTGCCGCTGTTTTTAAAAATTTTCTGCGTGAATATGTGTTCATTGTTTTAAAATTTTGGAAACTATTTGTAATTATCATTTTGAATCAACACTCCGTTTGAAGTGTCAATTTCAGTTTGAGGAATTGGAAATGGCCAACTTTTATCCGTAACTAATTTACCTTTATTGGCGTAGGGCTGTTTTACGTTATAAGTATTCATAACGGTCACAAAATCACCCCAACGCAAAAGATCTATAAATCTATATCCTTCTAATCCAAGCTCCCATCTTCGTTCATTTTTAATCGCTTTCAGTAAATCATCAGAAGCCTTAACTGCTAAATTCGTTTCAAAATATACATCATCAATAGGAATCAAATCAGCTTCAAAAGCCCTGAAGCTGGCTTCTTCATCTTTTTTTGAAGTGGTAACAAAAGCCCTGTAACGAACTTCATTAACTAAACTAGCCACTTTCTGATTATCGCCTCCAGTTTTTAAAAGCGCCTCAGCATACATCAATATGAGATCTGCGTAGCGAATATAGTATGGAGTCCAATCTGAACGAATATCACCCAAAGAATACCCTGCTCTAAATTTATCGGGTACAAATGCTTTCCTGCTTTGCTGAAAATGAACATTATCATAACCTTTATAAGAGTGTTCAATTTGCTTACCTCCCACGTTCGGAAAGATATCTCCTGATTTTATAACGGAAAACAATTTTCTGGGATCTCTTTTGTCAAAAGACTCGGCAAAGTCAATTGTAGGGCAGTTACCTCCCCAACCGCCAACCTCCCCGCGTCCGGCATACATAACGGCAGTACAATAACCAATATCAAGATATCCGGGAACATATTTTCTTATTACAGTAAATATGGTTTCTTTATAAAGTTCTGCACTGTGTTCACCGGCGAAATAATCTCCCCTAAAAAGGTTTTGATAATCTGAAACTAAAGCAAAAGATTTGCTGTCATAAACAGTTTTTGCCGCATTCAAAGCTAGAGTATATTCTACGCCGGCATTACCTTGTAGTTTTCCCGTTTCCATTAATCCGGCAAAAAATAAACAAACTCTTGCTTTGAAAGCGTTAGCTACGTGCTTAGATATCCGACCATATTCATTGCCAGTTACCTGTATTGGCATATTCGGATCAGCTAAACATTCATCAATATCTTTCAGTATTTGTGTTCGTAAATCTTCAATAGAGGCTTTTTCGGGTAATTCAGAAGGTGCAGGGGTGCCCGTTAATAAAGGAACAGTTCCAAAAGTTGAAACTAAATCAAAATAATACCAGGCTCGAAGAAATTTCACTTCGGAGACATACCGTGATTTTACTTGTTCAGAAAGCAAACTTCCATCTGCTGCCACTAAAGATGTAGCAGTACTAATACCTTCAATTGCTGAATTACAACGAGATATTCCGGTATACCTTCGCGTCCACATATTCAATAATTCACCGTTTGAGGTTAATGGCCTTCCAGTAGCTACCTCTTTCGTTTCAGCTCGATCATTTGCATCTGAACCGCCGGCATCCGCATCATCCGTTATATTACTTCCAAGTTCTATCCTATTCAGATAATAATCCCAGTCTCCCCATGGAATCATATTTATGTAACAATTTGTTACGGCTTTAAAAGCAGCATCTGGGGTATTATAATATCCTGCCTCATCAATAGAAGCATATTGTTTCGAATTTAAAAAACTATCTGAACAAGAATAAACTAAAAACAACAAAAAAATGATGGGTATATATATTATTTTTTTCATATTGCGATTTTTTTAAAATTTAACACTTAATCCTATTAGATACTGACGTGCTTGCGGGTAAAACGCAATATCCACACCGTTGAATAAAGGTCTGCTATCAGCAATTTCAGGAGACATGCCCGTGTACTTGGTTAACGTGAATAAATTGTATGCGCCTATCCAAATTCTCATTTCCTGCATATATATTTTTTTGAGAAGATTTGCAGGCAATCTGTATCCAATTTGAATATTTTTCATTTGAAAATATGAGCCGTCTTCGGCTAACCAATCTGATACTTGGACATTTGTTGAATTGTCGGTTGTAATGCGGAATTGCGTATTGGATTTGTTTGTTTCACTCCAAGCATTCTCCATCAAATCCTTTGGTGCATTATAGTAAGCAGTTCCCGAATATAAATCCAATTTTTTCATATTCATAATGGTATTTCCTTGTACACCGTAGAAATCCATTAATAAATCAAAACCTTTGTAATCGAAACTTGCATTTAATCCGAAAGTAAATTTCGGAAACGGGCTACCCAAATATGTTCGATCAGCGTCAGAAATTATTCCGTCATTATTAACGTCAACATATCTCAAGTCACCCGGTCGAGCTTTATCTTGAACGACTTGTTTGCCTTCGGCATTTTTATAGCTGTCGATTTCTTGTTGTGATTGAAAAATTCCGTTGGTCTTTAAACCGTAAAAATAACCTACTGGCTGACCAACTTCAGTTTTCGTAATGGTTTTATTATCATACCCAACTCCGTATAAAGGCTGACCTCCACCTAATGAAAGAACTTTATTGGAGTAAGTAAAGAAATTACCACCTAAAGAATAATTAAGATCTCCGGTACTTCCCAGATAATTAATACTTAATTCTATTCCTTTATTCTCAATACTTCCTGCATTTGTCCATGGGTTATTAGTATAACCTAAATAGTGAGGTAGTGGTACCTGCAAAAGCATGTCTTTTGTCTTTTTATAGAATAAGTCACCAACAAAAGTTAATTTGTTATCAAAAAAACCCAAATCTATACCTAAATCCGTCTGTTCTGTAGTTTCCCATTTTACGTTTGGATTACCCATATAGCTTTTTCCACCGGCTAACTGGAAAATCCCGTTAAAGAAGAAATATCCACTGTTAAGACTATATGTTGAACGATACGCTCCTCCGTCTATTGCTTGGTTTCCTATTTGTCCCCAGCTTAAACGCAGTTTTCCATTAGATAGATGACTATCCATGTTTTTCAGAAAACTTTCTTCTGAAAACACCCAAGCAGCTGATGCCGACGGAAATACTCCCCACCTATTTCCGATACCGAAACTGGACGAACCATCGTATCTTAGAGTGGCGGTTAACAAATATCTATCTTGCCACGAATGGAAAAGACGTCCAAAATAGGAAACCATCGATCCATTGTATTTACTTCCCCCGGCAGATGGATTCTTAGTGGCTGCATCAATTACTGTCTGACTTTCCGCATTGGTTACAATACCTGTTTTTGATGCACTGAATGCCCCACCTTTAGTCATTTCAACAGAATTCCCCAATAAAAATGTCGTGTGTTGCTTTCCATTCCAATCGTATGTTTTGTCCAAAGTTAATAAGTTATCAATCACCGTATAATTTGAAAAATAGGATGCTGCACCTACATATCCGTCTATATTATTTTGATAAGCCCCAATATAATAGGAGGGCGTAAAATACTCAGGATTAGCCCTGTATATCGATAAATTTACTGTCCCTCTGTATTTCAACCATTTGAAGATGTCAATATCCAACGTGCTTCCTCCTCTAAAGGTAACATCCTTCCACCTATTATTCTTATTTATATCCAATTGTGCAACCGGATTGGCTCTGTTGTTAAAAAAAACAGGACTGTAAGCCGTATAAGGATTACTTGCGTCAATTTTGTCAATCAACAATAAGTTGGCCAATAAAGGAGCTACGTTATTTAAATTGGTTCTAAAAATTGGGGTAACCGGATCTACTGTTAATGAGGAGAATATTGTTCCATCGTAAATAGTGTTTTCCACTACATTGCGGCGTTCTTGCGAAACAATGGAAAAATTGCTGGAAAGCCTGGCCCAGCTGGTTAACTGATTGTCCACGGTTGTTCTCCATGAAACTCTTTTAAAGTCAGATTCTTTCACAATTCCATCCTGAGACATATAACCAAGGGAAGAATAATAAGAGGTTTTTTCTGTTCCGTTGGAGATGGATAAATTATAATTACGGATGGGAGCAGATTGAAATATTTGCTCCTGCCAGTCCGTACCTTTTGTACTACCGAAATTATTCTTCAAGAAATCCAATAATTGTTGCTTGTCACTTGACGAAATCCAAGGTTGTCCAGTTCCGTTTGTATAGGCTAAGTTCCGATAATCAATAAACTCTTCAGCATCTAAAAGATCGAATTTTTTTGTAACATTTTGTTTGCCAAAATAAACATCTAAGTTCACATTCATTCTATGAGTGCTACTCATTGTCCCTTTTTTTGTAGTAATAATAACAACTCCGTTGGCACCACGTGATCCATAAATGGCTTCTGCTGATGCATCCTTCAGAATTTCCATCGATTGGATATCATTTTGATTAAGCCACCCTATATCTGATTGAGGAAAACCATCAACCACATAAAGAGGATCGTTCCCGTTAACCGTTCCGATACCCCTAATCCTTACCGACGGGGGTGTTCCCGGGCTGCCTCCTGTTGACATAATGGTAACCCCAGGGACTTTTCCTTGTAATGCTTCTGATGCAGATCTAACCGGTATTCCGGTTAAATCTTCTCCTTTGACACTAGCAACAGAACCTGTCAAGTCACTTTTCTTCATAGTACCATACCCAACGACCACTACTTCATCCAATGTTTTTGTATCTTCCTGTATTATAACACTTAATGATGTTTGTCCGGTTGTTGTTATTTCATAAGGAAGATAACCAATATAAGATACATGTAGAATGGCATCAAGAGCCACACGCAACGAAAAACTCCCATTAACATCGGTGATAGTGCCATTACTTGTTCCTTTCTCTATAATGTTAGCACCGATAACAGGTTCACCGTTTACATCGGTAACCTTTCCCGTAACAACTTTTTGCTGGGGTTGTTGTTCAGATACCAGTTCGATAGTGCGTTTGCGATCGAAAAAAATATACTTGTCGGAAACAGAATATGACAAAGAAGTGTTTTGGGTCATCACTTCCAGAATTTCTTTAACCGTTTTATCAGTCATATCTAAATTGAACCGGTAAGAATTATCCACATCGCGGTTTTTATAAAAAAACACATAACTCGATTGTTTTTCAATTATGGAAACCACCTCGTTAAAAGTGGCATCCTTTGCTTTAACAGTAATTTTTTCACTTTGTGCGTGACTCAGAGCAAATGCATTACAAATGCCCGCCAACATAAAAATTACGATAAACTTCATGGTTAATACTATTTTTCCGGGTATAAATCCTCGTAAGATTACTATTTTATTCATATATTTGCATGTTTTTGATTGGGTTAGAACTAATTGTTCCGTTAGTTTACCAGACACCCGGAACAGTTGTTAATTGATTAAAAACGCCTTATCTTGAATCGGGTAGTCTATCGAATTGCCCGGTTCTTTTTATTCTTCTTTTATCCGTCCATAGGTTTTAATTTTAAATGATTTAATGTTTATTTTAACGCAATTGTAATGGAGTCGTTGCTAAAAATTGTCCGGAATTCTCCATGAAAATTAATAATCCGCATAACCTCTTCTATGCTCTGATTCGATGAGAATTTACCGGTATACTTCTCCGCACGGCTTTCTTTATCAGTAACAATAATGGTTACACCGTACATTTTACTCAACCGATCAGTTATTTGTTGCAAAGGAACATCCTGAAACGAATATATCCCGTTGGTCCAAGATATTACCTCATGGGTATCGGTCTGGTTCAAGGTTATTTGTCCGGTATATGCATCAAAGCGAAGTTGTTGCTCAGGACTCATTACAATACGATCCCTTAAATTTTTCTCTTCGTCAAAAGTTTCCAGTTGCACTTTTCCACTGATCAGGGTAGTGACGGAATATGCATCTGTTGAATAATCCATAACATTAAATCTCGTTCCCAGCACATTGATTTGTTGTTTATTGCTGTGAACAATAAATAATTTGTTTTCCTGCTTTATTACGTTGAACAATGCTTCACCATCGAGGTATACTTTACGTTCTTCATTTTTAAATTTCTTCGGATATCTTAAATAAGACGACGCATTTAGTTGTACCCACGAACCATCGGGTAAATGAATGGTTTTAGGAAGACTACACGCGGGATTATGAACTTCCACCCAGGTAACGGATGTTTCCTGCCGTATGTAAAACAAAGTAACGCCCCAAATTAAGAATCCAGCGACAGCGGCAGTTGTAGCTATTTTCCAACGGTTGAACAGTATTGATTTTTTCTTTGTAACAACTATCTCATCCTTACTTTTACTTTTTTGAAGTTTTGCCCATAGGCGATCCCATCCGGTTTCCAACTCAACACCATCAAGATACAAATCTCCTTTTCGATAATCATAGATATTTTTTAGTTCGAAAAACAATTTTTTGTTTTTGTCGGTTAAATGAATCCATTCAGAAAAGAAATGCATTTCTTCTTCCGAAACGGTATTTTGTAAAACCCGAATGATTATTTCCTCTATATTAAAGTCCATCAATTACTTATTTCTTCTAATAATCAAAAAGACTCTACGGCCTTTATAGCGTCTTTTGATATATATACGGTTTAAGAACAAAAACTACGTATATAAATTACAAAAAATTAAATAATTCTCACAATAAAACAAAAAAAATGGAGAGAAGTAAAGGCATTAAATTATCACGAATTATTTTCAAAGCTTTATAAACTTGTGTTTCTACGGTTCTTACGGAGATATTTAAATCTTTAGCAATTCTGGCATGTTTTTCTTCTTCAAGGTAAGCTTTAATAAAAATTCTTTTACATTGTGGGGGAAGTCTCTCTATTTCATCATAGACAGCATTGATTTTCTCATTAAATAAAATATCTTCGTTTAAATCATACCATCTTAATTCTTCAATCTTCAGTTCTGCCTGAATCCTTGACACATAAGTCTCTTCAACTTTAAGATGCTCCAGATAATCGAGACAGGCATTTCTTACCATGCGGAAAAGGTAAGCCTTTATTCCGTTTTCATTAAACTTCTCTGAATTTTGGTGATAAAACTTAAGAAACACATCATGTACAATATCTTCAGCTGTGAAGTTATCGACAAACTTTCTGGCAAAGGCGATTAACTGAGGAGCCTGTTGCAGGTAAATTTTTTTTACTTGCTTTTCATCGCCACAGGGTATCATATCTCTTAATCGACCGTTTTGCAATTCAGGTATTTTTTCTCTTCATCTGCAAAGGTAACCAATTTGGAAAAACAATAAAAAAACTTGATATTACACAGCATACCCCACAGCCAACACAAGTGCAGGAATGAGCCTGCGGCTGAATTTGAACCGGTAGCGGGTACTTTTAGGGCTCGTATTCCCCGCTCATCACCTCTTTTACGGCTTTTAAATAGCCAAATCCATTCTGCATATCAGGTAGGAGATAGCTCCCCTCCACCCATTCATTCCAGGCATTTATGGTAATGAGTTTCGTTTGTTCAGGATGACTATCAGCATACTTCTTAGCTTGATACAACAAAGCTGCGAAGCTTTCGGGGGTGTTGTGGTAATGAACCACATCCTTCATGCCTTTCGCTGGAAAACGCGGCGTATCATCCCAGCCAACAGATACACATGGGAATAACGGTACGTTCAATGTGGAATCCATTTGAGTCCGTATTTTTCTTGAATTGTCGCCGTATACCAAATAATCTTCGTTGAGTCCTCCCATGTTATACATGGCAACACTGTTGAACCCCATCTCCTCTACTTTGTTTGAAAATTTTTCAGCCGACTCTTTCGACATGAGGGAGCCTCCCCCCTGGTTCCATTGAATATGCAGGTCCGGGAATCCCGCTTTTTTAACTTCCTCCCGGAAATAATCCAGTGCTTCCCGTGTTCTCTTCGCATCTCCTCCGAAGCTCTCCATCAGCTTGTCAATACTGAAAATAGAGAAAACGGGCTTGCCGTCAATCTTAAAATAATTCGGTTGCTTGAAATATTGATTGATCACCCGGTCAACGATAATCTTAAAATTATTTTCATCAACAACAGCGTTCCACAAAACCGACGTATCGTCCTTATATTTGTGAACATTCCAATAATTGCGCTTTACATCGTGATTGGCCCACATGATATAAAACTGCATCTTCGAGTTATTTTTTGCTTTCAGGAATCCATCGTTCAGCGCACTTTCCAGAAATGGCCCTTCGTCATACCAGTACCAGTCATACACAAAGACATTGACTCCATGTTCCACTGCCAGGTCAATCCATTTCTCAACCACCTTAGGGTCGTTATCCATCTCATAACCCCACAACGGAAGCCTCGGCTGGTAATGGCCTTCAAATCGTGGGTTTCCTTTCTTGATCACCTCCCATTCCCCGGTTCCTTCGGGCCACAACATATCACCGAAACGCTCGTCGTGATGGCACGATGGCCAAATGTAGGCTGCAACGTAATACTCTGAATTATTGCTGCTTTCCTTAACCGTGTTTTTTTTATCGGTACATGAAGTTACTGCCATACAGCATGCCATCCATACGGACAACTTTAAAAAAAAATTTACATTAATTTTGAAAACCATAGTATTTGAGTTAAAAAATATTTTTGCAATTATAGTAAAAACTATTGAGAATCCTCCTAACAATTCTCTAATAGCCGAAATTCTTCAAATCGACCAATTCCGTGTTTTCACATTTCATGATGCGTCCGGGAAAAGTCTGAACAATGGAATAATTGTGGGTCGACATAATAACAGCAGTGCCCCCACTGGAAATCTGTTGCAGTAAGTCTACAATCTGGCTACCGGTTTCGGGATCCAGATTTCCTGTAGGTTCATCGGCAAGAATCAGCAATGGCGAATTAAGCAACGCCCGGGCAATTACCACACGTTGCTGTTCGCCACCTGAAAGTTCGTGCGGCATTTTGTAGGTTTTGTTTTGCATTCCAACCTGAGTCAATACCTCAATAATACGGTCCTTAATTATTATTTTGTCTTTCCAACCCGTCGCCCGGAGCACAAACTCCAGGTTCTTTTCTACCGTACGGTCGATGAGAAGCTGAAAATCCTGGAAAACGATACCGATCTTTCTACGCAGGTAAGGGATCTGTTTTCTTTTCAAGGCTTGCAAGTGGTAATCGAAGACACGGGCATCGCCGGACTCAATCGGAATTTCAGCATACATACTCTTCAGTAATGTACTTTTCCCCGACCCTACTTTACCGATAATGTATAAAAAATCACCCCGGTTGACCTCCAGGTTCACATCACGTAAAATTATATTTTCCTCTCTGTTGAGTTGTACTCCGGTATATTTTATCAAAAAATCGTCACTCATTATTTTAAAAATTGAATAATAAACGGATATCTCCAGTATTCGCCGTTATTGGCTTTAACAGCAGCCAAAATAACAAAAACCAGGTAAACAATACCCAGAACGACGAGCAACGGAATACCGATAATAGTAATAGCTAGTACCGCACTGTAAATGAGATAGCTGATCGTAAAATTCAATATATTTTTTCCGTGAAGATCCACGTTGGCGTTGATATCCTTATTGATAACCCACATGAGTACGGGCGCCACAAACCCAGCTAACGGTATCAGCAAACCCAGCAATTGGGAAACATGCATCAACATGAGGTAAGTGTTTTCTTCCAGTCCGAAAAGAGGCTTACTGCCCGACGATGTCGACGACGAAATTGTTTCATTCAATATCTTCGCTTTTTCACGTTGGTATTCTTCTTCGGTGATGCTTCCTTTTTCACGAAGTTGGTCCAGAATTTTTAAATCTTCGTATTTCATGATCTTTTTTGTGTTATGTAGTACATTTAATCTTAACTCATAGCTCTCAGCAACTTGTCAATCAAGGAAACCATTTCGTTGAATTCCTCTTCTTCAAACAACCGGGTAAGCATAACGATCTTACCCTCCCTGTCAATAATGATATTGCGCGTGATGCCGGCATCTTTTTCGGC
>JAYFRK010000646.1:0-2313 GCA_034925975.1 Clostridium sp. | reverse complement strand
AAATATTGTCTTCTTTCACTATGTCCTAATATTACACAGTCTACTCCTATTTTCTCTAACATAACAGGTGAAGTTTCCCCAGTAAAAGCTCCACTTTCTTCAAAATGCATATTTTGAGCTCCTACTTTTATATTAGTATCTTTAGTGGCTTTTATTACAGCATCTAAGCATATAGTTGATGGGCAAACAACTACTTCACAAGTAGCATCTTTAACTAACGGTTTTAAATCCTCTATAAGTTTAACTGCTTCTGATACAGTGTTATTCATTTTCCAATTTCCTGCTATAACAGCTTTTCTCAATTCATACACCCCTTATCATTTATGTACTATGAATTAGACACGGATATTGAAACTACTTACCTAAAATTTAATCATAAAATTTCTATTGCATGAAGTTATAAAAATTTTATATAGATAAAGCATCCTCTTCTAGTCCCTAATATATAGTACTTCTTATAATATTTTTTTAATATTACTCTAATTATTTATCAGTAAGTGCTGCTATTCCTGGTAGTTCTATTCCCTCTAAGAATTCAAGTGATGCACCACCGCCAGTTGAAATGTGTGTCATCTTATCTCCAAAACCTAAATTATTAACTGCTGATGCACTATCTCCACCACCTATTATTGTAGTTGCATTTGATTCGGCCATAGCTTTTGCAACAGCTATAGTTCCTTTTGCAAAGTTTGCAAATTCAAATACTCCCATAGGTCCATTCCAGATTACTGTCTTAGCATCTTTTATAGCATCAGCAAAAACTTCTGCTGTTTTTGGTCCTATATCTAATCCTTGATGATCAGCTGGTATATCTCTGCCTTCTGATATTTTTGGCTCTGCATTTTCATCAAATTTATCAGCATAAGTAACATCTACAGGAAGTAATAATTTTACCTCTTTGTCTTCTGCTTTTTTCATCATTTCTTTAGCATACTCTATTTTATCTTCCTCTAGAAGTGATTTACCTATTTCATGTCCTAGTGCTTTTAAAAATGTATAAGCCATCCCTCCGCCTATTATTAATGTATCTACTTTATCTAACAAATTATTAATTACACCAAGTTTATCTGAAACTTTAGCTCCTCCAAGTATTGCAACAAATGGTCTTTCTGGGTTTTCTACTGCTTCTCCTAAGAATTGTAATTCCTTTTGAATTAAGTATCCACATACTGATTCATTAACAAACTTTGTTACACCAACTGTTGAACAGTGTGCTCTATGAGCTGTTCCAAATGCATCATTTACAAATACATCAGCAAGTGAAGCTAATTCTTGTGAAAAGTTATCTTCATTCTTAGTTTCTTCTTTTCTATATCTTGTATTTTCAAGTAATACAACATCACCATTTTTCATGTTTTCCACTGCAGCTTTTGCATTTTCTCCAACTACATTACTGTCAGCTGCAAATACTACTTCTTTTCCTAGCATTTCAGAAAGCCTTTTAGCTACTGGTAATAATGATAATTCTGGTTTTGCTTCTCCCTTAGGCTTTCCAAGGTGTGAACAAAGTATAACCTTAGCTCCTTGATTTATCAAATATTTAATTGTAGGCATAGCACCTACTAATCTATTTTCATCAGTTATAACTCCATCTTTAAGGGGAACATTAAAATCACATCTTACTAACACTCTTTTACCTTGAACTTGTATATCCTCTACAGTTTTCTTATTTAATTTCATAATAATATCTCCCTTCACTTTTTTCTGAAAATATATTGAGCAATTCAAGTAATTTCTAACACTTCCTAGATAATTATAATACTAAATCGAGTCAATATCAAAATAATTGGCAAAATAGAATATTTTAATATTTAATGACATCGCCTCCTATAATACCTTTTTTATGCTAATACTTTTTATGCGCTTACTCTTCTTGTCTAATACATATTATTTTACACTGTTTTATTATTATTTATTAGCTTTTAAAATAATCTATCAATGGACATTTTAGGTCCCACATATTGTAATATTCGTCCCACTTTAATTATAATGTATGCTTAACTTTTTTTAAATAGCAATTTTAAAAATTTTATAATAACTTGAGTTGTTTTCTAATATAAGTAAAGCGCGGCAAAATGGCGGCCTTGGTAACTACAAAATATGGTGCTAAAAATCGAAGTTATATAATTCAACAGAGAATCTTCGTTACGTTAAGAAGTTCTAAGTTTGTGCCTTTAAAAATTGTCTACCCAGCCCTATGCAGCCTCCTGCTGCAGACCTGGCTCTCACCCGTCCTAGGTGAGAATTACAACAATTTTTAAATTCACAAACTAAGAACTTCTAAAACTTGCTCAAAATTCTCTTAATGAATTA
>JAYFRK010000048.1:0-3862 GCA_034925975.1 Clostridium sp. | reverse complement strand
TAAAGAATTATCACTTTAAAGAATATTATAAAGATAATAAGATTTATTTTGACTACAAACTAAGATCAGGAATCTCAACCACTAGAAATGCATTATATTTAATTAATATGATAGGTATAGATGTAGAAAATAATTTTAAATAAATTGAAACTTTTTGACCTCTTAAACCATCTAATATAATGAATAGGGTTTAAATTCATTTTAGTTTAGGAGGGATAGTTAAAATGTTTACTTGTCCTAATTGCTCAACTAAATTTTCATATAGACAAATAATAGGATCAGTTTTTAGTTTCAATTTCACTACTGTATGTCATAATTGCAAATGCGAATATACTTTGACTTTAAAGTCCCAGATGATTGCCTATCTATTTATAATAGTAATACCTTTCTTAATTACTATTGCTAGTATAAAACTTTTTCAAGTTAATAAATTAGCATTAATGTTATATATTGTGCTTACAGTAATTATGGGAGCTTTATCTCCTCTATATGTTAAATATTTATTCAGTAGGTGCATTAAGTAGATGTATATAGAATTATATGAGACACGTCTACATAGTAATAATTTCATAATGAAGTAAAAGTCTCCACTTTCTAAGGTTGTGGAGACTTTTCATATTCATTTAGATTTTTAAAATTTAAGTACCAATCTATGCAATAGTATCCTTCTTTATTTTTAAGGCGTTCTTTTAATTGCTGATAAGTTTTAGGTGGAGGTACAATTACTGCCTCACCAGGTACCCAGTTTGCTGGGGTTACAACATTTTTTTTATCCACTACTTGAAGAGCGTCAATTATTCTTATAAGTTCAGGAATGTTTCTACCTATTGTTGGAGGATAATAAAGCATAGACCTTATAACTTGATTGTCATCAATGATAAACACGCATCTTACAGTTTGTGTGTCGCTAACTGCAGGAGATATCATTCCGTAAAGATTTGATATTTTCATATTTATATCTTCAATAACAGGGAAGGGAATTTCTATTTCTGTATTTTGATATATATTGTATACCCAAGCAAGATGAGAGGAATTACTATCCACACTTAGACCTAGTAGTTGTACATTTCTTTGATTAAAGAGAGGTGCGTATTTTGCAAAAGCTATAAATTCAGTGGTACATACTGGAGTAAAATCAGATGGATGAGAAAATAATAATATCCACTTACCTCTATAGTCTGATAGTTTTATATTGCCAAAAGTTGATTTAGCATTAAAATCTGGGGCTTTTGCACCTATATGAGGCAAACAATTTTTTGATATTTGATTGTATAGATCCATGTAACTGCTCCTAACAAAATTAATTCTCTACAGTATATGCATAATTATTAATTTTGTCACAAATTTTACATGGATAAGATTTTTATTTTAAATTTACTATGATATACTATATGTGTATTATTTATCTTAAAATAATACACATTATGACAGATTATGCGACAATCATTTTATAGCAAGTGACATGTTGGAAAGGATGAATATATATGAAGTTAGTTATACTAAATGATAAACTAGCAGGAGAGAAGTTGGGTAGTAGTATTTATACAGAAGATGGAGTTATGTTTATAAAAAAAGGAAGTACACTTACAGAGTCAACTATTAAAAGATTAAGAAAAATAGGTATTATTACTATATACATAGATGATGGAAATAATGAAATTACTCTTCAAGAAGTTATTCCAACAAGTATTAAGCTTGGAATGTTAAAATCTTTAAGAGAAATATTTGAAGAAGCTAAGAAGAACGAAACAATTAGCTATTCTAATGTATCAAAAATTGTTTCTGAAATAATTGAAAATGTTAATCTGTCTGAGAATGCTGTTATGTTAAACAACTTAGTCCCAAAGGATGATATAGCAAGACTTTCTGTACATTCCTTGGATGTATCTATTCTTTCAATTATAGTTGGATGTAAAAGAAAATATAACGAACGAAAGTTAATAAATTTAGGAATAGGTGCTTTGCTTCATGACATAGGCAAATTATTTGTTCCAGGAAAAGAACATACAAAAGTAGGATATAAACTTGTAAAAAGTAATACTATGTTTGGACCAATGGAATATATGTGTATATCTGAATTATATGAAAAGAAGGATGGAACTGGGCCTTTAAAATTAAAAGGAGAAAAAATATTTGAACTCTCAAGAATTGTTAATATATGCAATGCTTATATTAAATATTTAACAGGTGAAAAGGGAATTTTACCTCATGAAGCTATAGAAAAGATTACGGCTGAAGTAGTTTCAACCTATGATGAGGAAGTATATAGAGATTTTATAAACTCTGTATATTGCTATCCAAATGGACTTTCTGTAAAATTGAACAATGGTTTAGGTGCAGTTGTAATTGCTCAAAACAAAGATGCAGCTACAAGACCGATTGTACAAGTTAAACAAAATGAAAAATATACCTTCTACAACTTACTTAACAATTTAACATTGTTTATTGAAGAAGTAGTTTTATAATTTATACATATAGCAACAATTAATATAATAAATCTCATGAGTAATAGAGTATTAAAATTGAAGGTATATAATTCAACAGAAAATCTTTTATCATTAAGAAATGCTAAGAACTTTTAAAGAGTGATAAAGACTTTCGTTATGAGTTATATACCTAGGTTTTTACTTAAGGTTACACGGATATAAATTCAGTACATAATCTTATAAGCTCATCTAGCTTATCTATTAGAGGAGAGTGACCGCAATTTTTAAGGATTTCTATTCTAGCATTGTTTCCAATAGCTTCTTTATTCTTAAAGGCAGTATTTAGAGAGATTACTTTATCTTTATCCCCATGAATTATTAACGTAGGAACCGTTATCCTATCCACATTTCCATTGCCATTAACAACACCATTAAATTTATGGGATATATTAAAATTAGAAAGAGCTTTTCTTACGTCTATAATATTTCTCTGAGTTAGCATATCATCTAAATATTCCTCATACCTTTTAACTGACGGTTTATTTTGAGTATAGACAACTGCATCCCATAAAGCTTTAAGGTATAGTTTATTTGTATTTTTAAATGGATCTAAAAAGTATGAAAGGTATCTCTCTATTTCAAGTTTTGAATCTATAAACATATCGTATATAGGGTTTTTTATAAAGTTTGATTTGTATATTGGAAACCCTTTTATACTAGCTCCTGATAGAGATATGAGGTTTTTAATTTTATTATTATGATCTATTGTAAACTGCATTGCAACTGCTGAACCCATAGACCAACCCATAATAGAAAATTTATTTAAATTTAGTGCTTCAGAAAATAAATTTATATCCTCAGAAAAGTCTTTAATAGAGTGTATTGGTTTATTATAAGTGGATATCCCAAACCCTCTTAAATCTATGGCGTATACTTTACAATTATCAGGTATATTTTCTAAGAATAAATCCCAGTGTTTAGAAGATGTCATATTACCATGAACAAGTAAAAGAATATTGTTGCCACTACCGCATTCTCTGTATCCTAAGGTTTCTCTATTTGAAAGAGCTACTTTTTTTATAAGAATTTCTCTTTCCATTTGTAAAACCTCCTTTCATGTAGTGGTAAAACAATTCTAGATTATATTTGAGTTTTATCCATGGGGCTATTATTTTATTCAATAAGATACAAATATGTGCTGCTTATATTTGGCGACTAGACATTAAAGCTAAATTTAATTTATAATAAATTAATTAAGAGTAAACACTAATTAAATAAACATTGGAGAGTGAAAATATGAATAATGAATTTTATTCTAAGTTAAGTATTAACCCAATAATTGCAGCTGTTAAGGATACAGATAAACTAGAAAAGGCTATTGAATCTCCATGTGAAATTATTTTTCTGTTAAAGGGAAATATATGCAATATTGAAGA
>JAYFRK010000052.1:0-1572 GCA_034925975.1 Clostridium sp. | reverse complement strand
TATCACCTCCAATAGAGTAAATGAACATGTCTTCAAGACTTAAATCAATCTCTTCTTGGAACATTACTTCACAGTCATGAAGCTTTTCTTGAAAACTAGTATTATATTCCTTAGTAATTATATTGTAGACCCTTCCAATTTTCTCAACCTTTATTATCTCATCCCAGTTTTCTAAATCCTCTGGTACCTTATCTTTGAAAACTACCTGTATTTTTCTAATTCTATTTTTCATGTCTTCAATTGAATTTGTATATTTCACTTCTCCATGATCCATAATTGCAATGCTATCACATATTCTTTCTAGTTCTCCAAGATTATGTGATGATATAAGAATAGTGGTCTCTCTTTCTGCAACATCTTCCAAAAGTATATTCATAAACTGCTTTTTAACTATAGGATCAAGTCCATTTGTAGGTTCATCTAATATTAAAACTTCAGGCATAATACATAAATTCAATATTATGGAAAGTCTCATCTTCATACCCTTAGAAAACTTTCTTGTAGGTGTTTTTTCTGGAAGATTAAAAATTTTGTTTAATTTATTAAATCTATCTCTATTAAATTTTTCATAAGTTAAAGAATAAAATTTAGCTATATCCTTTAGATTAAATGAATTAAAATAAGTATTTTCATCTGATACATATCCCATTACCTTTTTAATGTCTGTGTTTTCAAAAACAGACTCCCCTTTAATCTTTATATCACCTTTATCCAGCTTATAAATTCCCATTATATTCTTAATCAAAGTAGTCTTTCCTGCCCCATTTGGACCTATAAGGCCAAAAATACTCCCTTTTTTCACACTTATATTTATATCCCTCAAAATTGATTCTCCACTTAGAATTTTATGTCCATTGATAATCTCTATCAATCTTTCTTCACCTCTTCATAAAACTCATTTATGATTTTCAAAATCTCCTCTTTTGTAATTCCCATATAATGGGCTTCTACAATAATATTCTTAATATCTTCCTTCAACTTTTCCATCCTCTCTTCCTCCACTTTAGGTTTGTAATCAGAAGATACATAAGTTCCCTTTCCTCTTACAGTTTCAATAACACCTTGTCGCTCTAGCTCCATGTAAGCTCTACTAACTGTATTAGGATTAGTGGTTATAAGTGAAGACATTTCTCTGACAGAGGGTAACTTATCTCCTGGCATTAATATTCCTTTTAGAATATTTTCCTTTATTCCATCTATAATTTGTTCATAAATAGGCCTACTACTTCTTACATCAATATTGATCAAGTTTCATGTCACCTCCCGGTGAATTTATATTATTTTAGCTAAAAATTTTTCAAGGTGTACTAAGTGTATTAATTGTTCTAGTACACTAATATTATAATGCTATCCCTAAATTTTGTAAAGGAATATTCTCTTAAATAAATCTTAAATATTTCTTAAACCGCATTAAGTGGATGTGTATTTCATATATTCAGCCTTTTAATCACTCTGCTCTAAGGCAGTTATATCTAGTTTATTCTTAACACAATTATGATTTTAAGGTATAATTATACACGTAAGTTGTTTGCTAACTCTAGCCATTATTAACATTAAATATTATGATTGTAA
>JAYFRK010000114.1:0-14724 GCA_034925975.1 Clostridium sp. | reverse complement strand
GGTTAATGGAGTAGATAATTTATTCTGTGCAGGAGAAAAAGCTGGATTATTTGTAGGGCATACTGAAGCAATATGCACAGGATCTCTTGCTGGACATAATGCAGTTAGATATGGAACAGGAAGGAAATTGCTAATTCTACCAAATGAAACAGTAATAGGAGACATTATAGATTTTTCTAATAAAAGATTTTTGGAAGAGAATGATAAGAAGAGCAGATTTACTTTTGCTGGTTCAGTCTATTTTAATAGGATGAAAGAACTTGGATTATACACTATTGATAAAAATCAAATTAAAGAGAAAATTAATAGTCTTGGATTGAGTAATGTTTTTAGAGAGAAAATAATATAAAAAGTTAATAATTAAAGTAACATTAATAACATAAAATCCAGTAGTTATATGGCTACTGGATTTTATGTTATTTAATGCAATAGAAGAAATGGATATTTTACTAAAAGTTATACATAAATTAAGGCCGTCATAACTGACGGCCACATAAAGATATATTAACCAATAGGATTCTCAATTAGTGTAGCAAAGATAAATCGGTGCACATGACCATCATCTTGGGTAGTTGTCCCAGAAACAAAGTGAACATGTCTTCCATTACCAACAGGTATGGCTGGTCCTGTTGTAGCGCCAACTTCATGATGATGATCTTCAAAGAAATCTGAATTCCCTAGAAGCTGGTGTACATGACTATTACCACGTGGTATAGCTTCGCTAGTAACTCCAGCAAAACGATGGTTGTGGGCTTCTGCATTTTCTTCAGCGATTCTTGTGCTGCCTAGATATTCGTGTACATGGGTTTGACATTTATCATAATTATTATTGGAATTACAATTGGAAATTTCATAATCACTTTCATAAGGTGTTGTCATTCCGTACATAGTAATCCTCCTCTTTAAAATTGACAAGCATAGCTTGTCCTAATACATATTATGTGAATTTAATCAATGAGTTACAATAAATGAATAATTATTGTAAAAATAATAAAAAGTAGCTGCCGCTTATAAGGTAGCTACTAAAATAAATTTATATTAAAAATATTTTTATAAGTTAATCAGCGCTTGTATAGCCACTTATATAATGAATATGGCCATTTACAAGTTCTACTGGAGTTTGAAAATAATGATAGTGACGTCCATCAGGTAAATGCATTGCCGGGCCTGTTCTAGTTTTATAATCATGATTATGTTCAAGGTTATATGTTGTTTCACCATCCATAGAATGTGTATGAGGTACACCACTTGGTGCTTTAGCAGTTACTCCACCGTAATGGTGAATGTGACCTTTATTGTATGTTGTTACACCTGCGTAACTATGAGAATGCTCTTTCACTAAAATTCCTCCAAAATATTTTTAAACACCTTAATAATATATGTCAATTTTAATAGTATTGTTACAATTAAATAAATAATTTTATTTAAATACTTACTTTTATAAAATGATATTTACTAGCAGGCCAAGAATTTCTATAAAAAATATTTAGAGCTTCAAAGGAATGCTGAGATATTAAAGGTTCGTTACCTGAAAAAGAAGTTATGATAGCTGAATGAAATATAGCTCCGTTTCTATCTTCAAGGAATATTAGGTCTCCAATTTGTAATTGATTTTTGTTAGAAATCTCTAAACCTTTTGCACCAGATGAATTTTTTTCTTCATTGACTTTTAAATAATAATACAAAGAATGAGCAACTGTCCAAGGAATAGACCAAGTATCGTCTTTAACACTACTTGTGCTATTATTCCTATACCACCAAGGACGTTCTGGATTAAAATCCATTGGAGCACCCCCTGCTAAAAGGCATTGAGATACAAAGTTAGCACAGTCGCCGCTAGTATCATTAATCAAAGGAAAATATCTAAAAGCAGGATTGGGGGTTAAAGCATAAGTTAAAGCATATTTTACCGCATTGTTTCTTAAGTATTTATTTTGCCTAGAATACATTCTGATTAGCTCCTTAAATTATTTATAATTATATAGTATTGTTATTAAGAGAAAATTGTTATATTAGTGTATATGAAAAATATATAAGATAAATTTTTAGTTTAGATAGTTATAAAATTTTATTTTAATACATATAAAGAATTAGATTACATATGGGGGGATAAACTATGAACATATTAAATCTAATAATCATTTCAATGATTGCTGAAGCAGTCTGGGAAACCTTAAAAATGATATGGGAAAAAGGTAAGCTTAATTTTGATAGAATAGGAGCTCTTGCTATTGGATTAATATTAGCAATAGCTACAGGGCTAGATATGTTCTTACTACTGGGAATAGATACAATAATACCTCATATAGGTACGGTTCTTACTGGAATATTAATTTCTAGAGGAGCTAATTTTATGCATGATTTGTTAAGCGCAGTTAATAATATACAACGAAATACGAAAGTATCCATTCAGAATAATGATAGGATGCCAAAGTGAAATGATTTGGATATAATTAGAATAGAATATATAAGAAACTAATAATATAATTAAATTAAATCTGATACTTAAAAATTCTAAGTATCAGATTTTGTTTTTATAAGCATTATTTCTGTATACATTTTATAAGATTGCAAAAGATTAATATATAGGTAGGCTATTAAATTTAAAAGACTATATAAGAACAAAACCATAAAAAATAAACAAAATCAAAAGAAAATGAAATTGAAAATCAATATCATTTAGTGTATACTTATATTAAGTTAAGGAATTGTCAATGTGGAAAGGAGTAATGAAAATGAAAGTATTAGTAATAGGATGTACACATGCAGGAACAGCTGCAATACTAAATACAGCAAGATTATATCCTGATGCGGAAATTACAGTTTATGAAAGAAACGATAATATATCATTTTTGTCTTGTGGTATAGCATTATATGTAGGTGGTGTAATTAAAGATCCTAAAGGACTATTTTATTCTTCACCTGAAGAATTAAGTAAGCTAGGTGTTAAAACTAAAATGAATCATGATGTATTAGGTGTAGATATAGTTGCTAAAAAAGTTAGAGTGCGTAACTTAGAAACAAATAAAGAGTTTGAAGATAGCTTCGATAAGTTAATTATAACAACTGGATCATGGCCAATAGTTCCTAAAATAGAAGGAATAGACTTAGATAACATCTTGCTTTCGAAAAACTATTACCACTCAAATACTATAATTGAAAGAGCTAAAAATGTAAAAAATATAGTAGTAGTTGGAGCTGGTTATATTGGAGTAGAATTAGCTGAGGCATTTCAAATGAATGGTAAAAATGTAACTTTAGTCGATGCTGAAGATAGAATTTTAAGTAAATACTTAGATAAAGAATTTACAGATATGGCTGAAAAAACTTTTACAGAGAATTCTATAAAATTAGCACTTGGCGAAAAAGTTGTAAAGTTCCAAGGTGAAAATGGAAAAGTATCAAAAGTAATTACAAACAAAGGTGAGCATGAAGCGGATTTAGTAATATTATGCATCGGATTTAAACCAAATACAGAATTGGTTAAAGGTCAAGTTGAAATGCTAGGTAACGGAGCTATTGTTATAGATGAGTATATGCGCACAAGCAATAAGGATGTATTTGCCGCCGGAGATAGCTGCGCAGTAATGTATAATCCTACAGGAGAGTACAGATATATGCCTTTAGCAACTAATGCAGTGCGTATGGGGACATTAATAGCAAGAAATTTAGTAAAGCCAACAACTAAATATATGGGTACTCAAGGGACATCTGGTATTAAGATATATGATTATAACATTGCATCTACAGGATTGACAGAAAATTCTGCTAAGGACGCTGGAATAGAGGTAAAGGCAGTTACAGTTGAGGACAGTTACCGTCCGGAGTTTATGCCTACTCATGAATTAGCAAAACTTAAAGTAGTCTATGATAAAAATTCAAAGGTAATACTAGGTGCACAAGTTATTTCAAAATTTGACTTAACTCAATCTATAAATACTATATCAGTGTGTATACAAAACAAAATGACTATAGATCAGCTAGGCTTTGTAGATTTCTTCTTCCAGCCACATTATAACAAGCCATGGAATTTATTAAACCTAGCTGGATTAAGTGCAGAATAAATTAAATTTTACATGTTAAATTTCTTAAGATATATGAAAAGAAAGTTGAATAATTTTCATATTAATGATATAATCACAACAGTTTAAAAGTAAATAATAAGTATTAGGTGCCCCATAAAAAGGGTTAAAAGGGAAAGTGGTTAAAATCCACTGCAGCCCCCGCTACTGTAATTGGTGATGAAATCCAAGCTAAACCATTGGGAAACTGAGAAGGTTGGAAAGTAAAGTGATCCATAAGCCAGGAAACCTGCCTAATGCTTAAGTTAGAATCTAATCTTCGGTGGGAGGATGAGAAATATAAATTTATTTTATAGATGTACTAACGTTTATAGTATTATAATATTTTTGTATATTTCCGCATCCCTATGATGCGGTTTTTTTATTCCATAAAAATAAGAAAATATAGGAGAATAAAGGAGGAGAATATGGAACTATTTATAAATACTTTAAAAGGCATTAAACCTTTAAATGAGGAAGCTAAGAATAAGGCGAAGGAAAGATTAGATAATCTTATAAAACCTCTTGGAAGTCTTGGAAGGCTTGAAGATATAGCTATACAGATATCAGGAATAACTGGAGAGATAAATAATAAGTTTTATAAAAAATGCAATATAATTATGGCTGCTGACAATGGAGTTTGGGAAGAAGGTGTAAGTTCTTGTCCACAATCAATTACAGCAATGCAAACTTTAAATTTTACTAAGGGGCTAGCAGCTATCAACGTACTTTCTAGACATGCATCCATGGACATAAGGATTGTAGATATAGGCGTAAATAGTGATATAAATAACCCTTTAGTTATAGATAGAAAGATAAGAAAAGGAACATGGAACATGTCAAACGGGAAAGCCATGACAAGAGATGAGGCTATAAAAGCAATTGAAGTTGGAATAGAAGTTTTAAAAAAATTAGTAGAGGATGGCTATAGTATTTTAGGTACAGGGGAAATGGGCATATGTAATACTGCAACGAGTAGTGCTATAGTTATGAGTTTCACAGGATGTTCTTCAGAAATAGCAGTTGGAAAAGGAGCTGGACTAACTGAAGATGGATATATAAATAAAAAAAATACTATTGAAAAAGCTATAGAAATAAATAAACCTGACTCAAAAGATCCTTTAGATGTACTATCAAAGGTAGGTGGATTTGATATTGCAGGACTTGTAGGATGTTATATTGGGGCGGCTTATTATAGAGTTCCGATAATAATTGATGGCTTTATTTCAGCAGCAGCAGCCTTAGTAGCATACAAATTAAATCCTCTTACAAGAAACTTTATGGTACCTTCCCATTACTCAAAAGAGCCTGGATTTAAAATTATTATGGATGAATTAAATTTAAGCCCTATTTTCAATCTTGATATGAGATTAGGAGAAGGAACAGGCTGTCCACTTGCTTTTAATATAATTGAAGCATCAACAAAGATTATTTCTGAAATGGCTACATTTGAAGAAGTAGCACTAAGAGATGATTATCTCATAGATATAAGGTAGAAGAGACATGGGGAAAATAGTATTAGTAACTGGCGGGGCTAGGAGTGGTAAAAGTAGCTTTGCTGAAAGAATGGCAAGTGGATTTGGCAAGAATATTTTATATATAGCCACATCTATACCATTTGATGAAGAGATGAAAGAAAGAGTTAAAAAGCATAAAGAATCTAGGCCTAAGGAATGGGATACATATGAGGGTTTTGAAAAGTTGAATGAAGTTATCAAAGCAAGAGGAAATTCATATAATGGGGTTTTAATTGACTGTATAACAATATTAATTTCTAATTTAATGTTTTATTCAATAGGGGATAATGAAGAAAATTTAAACAGTAAAAATATCAATGACTTAGAGGAAAAAATAAGAAATGAGATAAATGATATATTAAACGAAATAAGTAGAGTTAATAGCAATTTTGTAATAGTTACCAATGAAGTAGGGTATGGAATAGTTCCAGAAAATAAACTAGCAAGAATATATAGAGATATAGTAGGAAGAATAAATCAAAATATTGCTTCTAGGGCAGATGAAGTATATTTGGTAACATGTGGATTACCAATGAAAATTAAGTGAGGAGTACATAATGAGCAGATTTATATTAATAATTCAGTTTTTAACAAGAATACCTATAAACATTAATATAGATTTTAAAGAAGGTGATCTGCCTAAGGGAATTATATATTTTCCTATAGTGGGATTAATAATAGGTATTTTTAATGTACTTATTTATTTTCTAGCTTCAAAAATAGCAGGTGGATTATTCCCATTAATTGCATCTATAACTGCAAACATTATAATAACAGGTGGACTTCATGTTGATGGACTAGCTGATACCTGTGATGGTATATATTCTTCAAGAAAAAAAGATAAAATGCTTGAGATAATGAGGGATAGTAGAGTAGGTACTAATGGTGTTATTGCAATATTTTTAGACTTAGCATTAAGAATAACGCTTCTAGCTAACTTAAATGAAAGTTATATTTTAAAAGCTATAGTGATATCCCCTGTACTAGGAAGAATAATGTTAGCTCTATTAGCTTTTAAATCTAACTATGCTAGGAATGACTCGGGGCTTGGAAATCTTTTTATTGGTAAGATTACTCTTTATAGAATATTAACCTCATCAATCATTAGCTTTATCATAATAACTATACTTATAGGATTTAAATCTATTATAGTTATAGGCTCAATTATAATATTGTCAGTTTTATATAAAAGATATATGAATTCAAAAATTGGTGGAATGACTGGAGATACATTAGGTGCAGGAAACGAAATTGCTGAAATCATTTCTATTTTAATTATAGTAGCTATGAGGAGGTACACGTTAATATGACCTCTTTATATCTTGTAAGACACGGTGAATCAAAATTAAATAATGAAAATGTATATTATGGATGGACAGATTGTTATCTTACTGAAAGAGGAATAAACCAGTGTAAAAGACTAAGTAAAGACTTTAAAAATATAAAGTTTGATATAGTTATAAGTAGCCCTCTTAAAAGAGCAATTGATTCTGCAAAAATTATAATTGGCTTAGATCAGGATATATTACTCTGTGAGGAATTTAAAGAAATAAATTTTGGAAAGTGGGAGGGCTTGAATTTTAAAGAAATCCAAAAAGTTTATGAAAAAGAGTGGGAGCTTTGGAGTAATAATTGGAAGTGTTATGCCCCTCCAGAAGGAGAGAGCTTTCTAAATCTATACAATAGAGTGAGGCTTGGATTAGAAGTTTTACTAGACAAATATAAAGATAAAAAAATCCTTGTTGTTGCTCATGGAGGGACTTTGAAAATAATTTCAATGATTTTGTTGAAGTTGGATTATGACTCATTTTGGAATTTTACTTTTGATCATGGATCATACACTTTATTTGAAATAACGGAAAGTTCTTGCGTTTTAAGAAATTTGAATAAATAGGAGTGGAATATGAAAATAAATAATAAGAGTATAATGATTCAGGGTACTGCATCAAGTGTAGGTAAAAGTATATTATGTACTGCATTATGCAGAATTTTTACTCAAGACGGGTATAATGTAAATCCATTTAAATCCCAAAATATGTCTCTTAATTCTGGCATTACATATGAAGGTTATGAGATTGGAAGAGCGCAAGTTATGCAGGCAGAAGCATCAAGAAAGGTACCCTCAGTTAAGATGAATCCTATTCTTATAAAACCGACTACAGATAGGAAATCTCAAATTATTATAGAAGGAAAAGTTTTTGATAATATGGATGCTGTAGAGTATTTTAACTACAAATCTAAACTAAAAAATAAAATCAGAGAAGTATATGAAGAACTTAAGAGTGAAAGCGAAATTGTAGTAATCGAGGGAGCTGGAAGTCCTGTAGAGATAAATTTAAATGAAAATGATTTTGTAAATATGGGGATGGCTAAAATTGCAAAATCTCCAGTAATACTTGTAGCTGATATAGACAGAGGTGGAGTTTTTGCTTCTTTAGCTGGTACCATGATGCTCTTAAAAGAAGATGAAAGAAAGCTAGTAAAAGGCGTAATAATAAATAAGTTTAGAGGAAGTTATGATCTCTTAGAGCCAGGATTAAAAATGATTGAAGATATAATTAAGGTGCCAGTGTTAGGAGTGATTCCATATTTCAATTTAGACCTAGAAGATGAGGATAGTGTAGTAGATTGGAATAAGTTTGAGAGTAAAGGTAGCGGAGATATAAATATAGCTGTGATTAAACTTCCTCATATATCTAATTTTACTGATTTTAATGCATTAGCTCATTATGAAGATATAGATTTAAGATTTGTAAATAAGGCAGATGAATTAGAGAACCCAGATGTAATTATAATTCCTGGAAGTAAAAATACCATTGAGGATTTAGAATACATAAAGAAAATAGGTATATTTGAAAAAATAAAAGAATGTCACAAGAATGGAAGTTTCATTTTTGGAATATGTGGCGGATTTCAAATGCTAGGACTTAAGGTAACAGACTCACTAGGAATAGAATCTGTGTCAAAAGAAGTAGACGGGTTAGGCTTAATTAAGGCAGTTACTAAATTTAGCAGAGAAAAAGTTACAGCTTTATCTGAAGGTGCGGACAAGCTATTTAATTGCAAAATAAAGGGATATGAGATTCACATGGGAGATACAATGCTTTTAGATAAAACAAAGTATTTATCAGAAGTAAATGTAAGTAACGGCAATGGTGTACAAAGATTTGATGGAGCTATAAGTGAAAATGAGAGGGTATTCGGAACATATCTTCATGGCATTTTTGATAACTCTTTATTTACAAGAAAATTATTAAACATGATAAGAGAAGAGAAAGGCAAGATGCCTTTACAGAACATTCCTAAAGATTACTGGGATTATAAAAATGATCAATTTGATGAGTTAGCTCATATTGTGAGAAACAACATAGACGTGAAGAGGATATATGAAATTCTGGAGGGTGGAATCCATGGCTAGTATTTACATGGCATTAATTATTGATTTAATTTTAGGTGACCCCCATTGGTTTCCTCATCCTGTAAGATTAATAGGCAAATATATAGGTATTTTAGAAGGATTAGTAAAAAAACTAAGCTTAAATAGTAAATTATTAAAACTTTCAGGTATTATTTTAACCGTTTCTACTGTTATCTTAACTTATAGTATCTGCTTATATTTGCTGAAATGGGCAAAATTTATAAATATTTATTTTTATTATTTACTTAATGTAATAATTCTTTGGACGTGTATTGCTCCTAAATGCTTAAAAGTAGAAGCTATGAAAATATACGACCTTTTAAATAAAGGGGAAGTTATAAAGGCAAGAAAGCAACTTTCTTATATAGTAGGTAGAGACACTAAGGATTTAGATGAAAGTGAGATAGTAAGGGCAGTAGTAGAAACAGTATCAGAAAATACATCTGATGGAGTAATTGCACCATTATTTTACATGTTTATAGGAGGGGCTCCATTAGCTCTTACATACAAAGCTATAAATACTTTAGACTCTATGGTAGGTTACAAAAAGGATTTTTACTATAATTTTGGATGGGCTTCAGCAAGGCTAGATGACATAGTAAATTTAGTTCCTGCCAGGTTAACTGCTTGTTTTATGGTTGCTGCATCTTTTGTATTAGGCTTAGATTATAAAAATTGTATAAAAATAATAAAAAGAGACAGAAGGAATCATAAAAGCCCCAATTCAGCTTATCCAGAAGCAGCTACAGCTGGAGCACTAGGTGTACAGCTAGGGGGATCTAATTCATACTTTGGAGAAATAGTTTATAAGCCTACCATTGGAGATAGTCTAAAAGAATTAAGTAAAGATGATATAGTTAAATCAATAGAACTCATGTATCTATGTACTTATGTGGCAGTTATGGTATTTTCAATGATTAAAATATTTTTAGGGAGGTGGATATTATAAAATTTCACGGTGGAGATATTTATAATCATAAGGGTTTAGAATTAATTGATTTTAGCTCTAATATAAACCCTCTAGGAGTCCCAGAAAGCTTTAAAAATGCTCTTTATAAGGAGTTAGATGAATTTACTAAGTATCCAGATATTAAATATATAACCTTAAGGAAAAACATTGGAGAATACTTAAAAATAGATAATATAGATTTTATCATACCAGGTAATGGTGCAGTTGATATTATATATAGAGCTATTGAAGCTACTAGCTGTAGTAAAGTTATCAGCCTAAGTCCAACTTTTTCTGAATACTCTAATGCAGCATATAAAGCTAAAATACCTTATGAAGAAGTATGTGCATTCTATAATGATTATGAAAATGTAAATTTAGAAGAGATGCTTAATAATGTAGTAGAAAATACTCTAGTTGTAATATGTAATCCAAATAATCCTACAGGAACTTTAATAAGTAGAGAAAAAATGAATTTTCTAATTAAAGAATTAGAAAAGAGAAAAAGTATGCTAATTATAGATGAGGCATTCATGGAGTTTACCCTAAAATCTGAAGAAAATTCTATGATTCCTTTAATTGAAAAATATAATAATTTAATAATAGTTAGGGCGGCTACCAAATTTTTTGGAATGCCAGGTATAAGATTAGGCTATGGCATTACAGCTAACAAAAATCTTATTAATAAAATGTGGGATAGTATGGAACCATGGAGTATAAATACTGCTGCAGTAATTGCAGGAAACACAGTTTTTAAAGATGAGGAATACATAGTTAGATCTAAAAAATGGATAGAAGAAGAAAGATCTTATCTATATAAAAAATTAACTAGGCTTAATGGTATAAAAGTGTATAAATCTAGTTCTAATTTTCATCTAATTAAAATTTTAAAAGAAGGTATTAATGCTTATAGTTTAAAGGAAAATTTAATTAAGAGTAAAATTTTAATTAGAGTTCCTAAGGGATTTAATAATTTATCAGAGTTTAACTTTAGATTAGCTGTAAAGGATAGAACTTCTAATGATATTCTATTAGATGCATTAAAAAGAGAACTAGTTTAATAAAAACTATTAATATTTTAGGAGGTTATTTATGTTTAAAAAAGGTTTTTTAAAAAGTTTTTTTAGTTTTTTAATGATTATGATTTTAGCAATTTCTTTTGGTGGATGCTCACCTCAAGGTAATACATCTGAAAAAAAAGAATCAGCTGTATACCCAATGAAGGTTGTAGATTCATATAATAGAGAAGTAACTATAGAAAAAGAACCACAAAAGATTGTATCTATTGCACCAAACATTACAGAAACTATATTTGCACTTGGAAAGGGAAATAAACTTGTAGGAAGAACTGATTTTTGTGATTATCCTTCAGAAGTTAAAGATATCCAATCAATAGGTACATTAAAAGATCCTAACATTGAAAAGATAGTAGAATTAAAACCAGATTTAGTTATAGCTTCTACTCACTTTAAAAAAGATGTGTTGAAAAAGCTAGAAGATTTAGGCATAAAAGTAGTAGTGTTATATGGGGAAGAGAGTTTTGATGGAGTATATGATACTATTAAAAAAGTAGGACAGGTTACAAATGCAAATAATGAAGCTGAAAAAATTATAGCAGATATGAAAAAGAAAGTTGAAAATGTAGTAAGTAAAGTTAAAGATAAAGATAAGCCTAAAATATACTATGTTGTTGGTTATGGAAAGACTGGAGATTTTACTGCTGGAAAAGGAACTTTTATAAACAGTATGATAGAAATGGCTGGTGGGGATAATGTAGCTAAAGATACAGAAGGATGGAAATATAGCTTAGAAAAACTTATAGAAAAAAATCCTGAAATTATAGTTTGCTCTAAATCCTTTGATACAAAAAAAGGCATTGAATCAACTAATGGTTACAAGGACTTAAAGGCAGTTAAAGAGGGTAAACTAATAGAAATTGATAATAATCTTTTGGATAGACAAGGACCAAGATTAGCTTTAGGACTGGAAGAACTAGCTAAAGTTTTGCATCCTGATATATTCAAATAATAGTATAATATTTCTAGCAGAAGATTAATCATAAGGTAAATTTGAAATATAAAGTTAAAGGGAGAATAATTATGTCTTTAATTGAAAAGAAGGGCTATTATAAAAGAAACTTCTTTTTAGGTTGTATAATATTAGTAATGACTATTTTAGTAGCCACTTATGTTGGAGTAGCTAATATATCGTTAAAACAGACTTCTTTAATAATCTTAAATAAAATACCGGTATTAGGGAAGTATATTGATTTAGGAGATATTAAGAGCACATCATCAATAATTATATTAAATGTTAGATTGCCTAGAGTTATTATGGCAGCAATTATAGGAGCGGGACTCTCTGTATCTGGGGCTTCTTTTCAAGCATTATTTAAAAATCCTATGGCTGATCCATATATTCTAGGAGTATCTTCTGGTGCTGCATTAGGAGCAACTATTGCAATGTTATTAGGCTTGGGTACAACATTTTTAGGTTTTAGTTTTATTACCCTTGCAGCATTTTTGGGAGCCATTACTACTACACTAATTGTATATAGTATTGCAAGAGTTGGTAATAAGGTTCCTAATATAACATTATTACTTGCAGGAATTGCTATGACTTTTTTACTATCTTCTATAATATCTTTAATAATGATTTTTAAAAGAGATCAAATTGAAAACATAGTAATGTGGACTATGGGAAGTGTATCTACTGCAAGCTGGAGTCAAGTAAAATTACTAATGCCTTTTACAATTGTCGGAATCATAATTATTTTCCTGTTTTCAAGAGATTTAAACATAATGCTCTTAGGTGATGATACAGCAAAAAATTTAGGCATAGAAGTAGATAAGGTCAGGAAAATTCTCCTTTTTATCTGTACTGTATTAGTAGCAGGGATAGTTTCAGTTAGTGGAATAATAGGGTTTATAGGCCTTATTATTCCACATATTGTTAGAATAATATTTGGCGTAAACTATAGAACAGTAATACTATTTTCAGCTTTATATGGTTCAATATTTCTAATATTCTGCGATACAATTGCAAGAACTATTGTAGACCCAATGGAAATTCCTGTGGGCATAGTTACTTCAATTTTTGGAGTTCCTTTCTTTATGTATTTACTATATAAAGCAAAGAAGAAGGGGTTATAAAAATATGGACTTTTATAGTGAAGCAACTTGTAAAAATAATGTTATAAGTTTACAAAACTTAAATTTCTCTTATAATAATGAACAAATATTAGATGATATAGAATTGAATATAGAGAGAGGCAAATTTTATAGTATATTAGGGCCAAATGGCTCTGGGAAGACAACTTTAATTAAGAATATTTCAAGGATTTTTAATGTGGAAAATAAATCTATATTTATTGAAGAGAAAGATATAAAGCAAATATCAACTAAAGAGCTATCTAAAAAATTAGCTGTGGTGCCTCAACATTCAAATATTGATTTTGATTTTTCTGTAATGGATATTGTATTAATGGGAAGGGCACCGTACATTTCTAGGTTTTCAACAGAAAGTGAAAAGGATATAGAACTAACTAGAAAAGCAATGGAAATGACCAATGTATGGCATTTAAGAAATAAAAGCATTAACTCAATAAGCGGCGGAGAACGGCAGAGAGTTATGATAGCTAGAGCAATATGCCAAAATACAAATATAATGCTATTAGATGAACCTATATCTAATTTGGATATTTATCATCAGATAGATATATTGAATACATTAAAAAAGTTAAATATAGACAATAATATTACAATAGTAGCAATATTACATGATTTAAATTTAGCTTCTACATATAGCGATTATATGGTATTAATGAAAGATGGAAAAATCTATTGCAAAGGCAAATCAGAAGAGGTATTGACTAAAGAGATAATAAAACAGGTTTATGAAATAGATGTACATGTTATGACAAATCCTGTAACAGGTAAACCTCATATAATTCCTTTAATATGAACTTAAAACATGTTGTATATGATTGCAACGTGTTTTATCTATTTTATAGGATAATGTAAAGAAAAAGATATATTAAAATAATATATCTTTTTCTTTACATAATAATTATTATGTAGTTATAAATAAAAAGTAAAGTAAATTAAATTATAACTGTATAAGTACAATTATGTAATTAAAGCATAAAATATATAGGGGGGATTATGTATGAATTTGTTAAGTTTAATAGTTGTATCTTTAATTGGAGAAGCTGTATGGGAAACATTAAAAATGGTTTGGCAAAAAGGTAAATTAAATTGTGACAAAGTAGGTGCTCTAGTTATTGGAATTTTACTCTCAATTTCAACTGGAACGGATATTCTTTCTATTGTAGGAATAAATACTAGATTTCCGTATATAGGCGTAATTTTGACAGGAATTTTAATTTCTAGGGGAGCAAATTTTATTCATGATTTAGTATCTTCAGTTAATAATATTTATCAAAAAACTAAAGATATTACCCCAAAATAGATATCTATTATTGATAATTATATTAATAAATCTATATCTTATTTTATATGATATAGGTTTATTTATTATCTAATAGAATTAAGTATATTTAATTATTTATTTCAAACATATTAAGATTAAATACATAAAAAATAGGTGAGAGGAAAAAATGATAATAGAAAGGTGGGTTGTATATGAAAATTAAAAGAGTAAATGATAAATCTAAAAAAGAAAAAAGAAAAGAAATAATTAAGCATAGAATAAAAGAATCAAATAAAGTGGATGATGATAAAGCAGCTTTAGAAGATTTTACATGAATAGGTTAATAAA
>JAYFRK010000160.1:0-3133 GCA_034925975.1 Clostridium sp. | reverse complement strand
ATTATAATAATTTTTATACTATTAGGTTTAGCTTTTTTTGTTGGAATACAATTAAAAGGAAGGGAAAAGGAAGTTGGTCTTAAAATAGATAAGTGGGACAATCTATATAATAATAAAAATATACGTGTATATTATGATATTGAAGATAAACAGCTATTAAATGATTTAAAAAACAGATTTAAAATACAGGAAATTACTAATGGAAAAACAGATGAACTTGATAAAAGTATTGATATAATTAATTGGATAAAAAATAATATGAAGTATTCAAAGAGCATTAAACCTTTTGAAGGGAATAAAGGAGCTTTTGATATACTCGAAAATAAGGAAAATAAAAAGGAGTTTTCAAATAAAGAAATATGTACAGTATTTAATGAATTTGCCATAGCGGCAGGGATTAAATCTAGAATTGGAGAATTGATTGTTTCAAATAAAGAAAAAGTTTCTGACAATGATATATTTATGGTTTGTGAGATATGGAGTGATAAGTACAATAAGTGGATAATGATAGATCCATCCAATAGAATATACATAACAGAAAACAATACACCTTTGTCTGCAATAGAAGTTATAAAAAAAGGGATAGATAATCTTAATATAATAGAATTAAATAAAAATAAAAGTTATAAGAAGCAAATGAAAAAATATTTTTATGCATATGCAATTAGCATTGATAATAGTATTTATAGTATAAAAAAAAGTAACTCTTATCTTTGTTTTGCAAAAGACATGAATGAAAGAAACATTCCATCTAAAGCTTTACTAAATTCTCCAACGATTTTTACAAATGATGAACATCTATTTAATTTATCACCTAAAGTAGAATATAAAATATCAAAAAATGATGATAAACCTACTCTAATATTTTCTAGAAAAAATAATACTAATAATAAAGATGTAAAACTATCATTTCTTGGTGGGGTATTTAAAAATAGTGAAATGGTAGACAAATATTATATAAGTATTAATGATGGACCGTTTAAAGAAGTAAATAAGTATTTTGATGTAGATATTAAATCAGGATTAAATACAATTAAGCTATCTCAAGATGGAAAGATAGTATCTAGAGAAGTTATACTGGAATACTCAGATAAATAGCACTTATAAAAAGGTGGACAAAAAACGGTTAAGAAGAGTATAATTCTAAATAGATTTTAAATGTCTTAAGTTGAACTTGGTAAGTAAATAAGGAAGCGAGAGTGAAAGGATAATGCATAACTTAATATTTATTTTGAAGGCTATAATCATAGGTATAGTTGAAGGAATTACGGAATTTTTACCAGTTTCTTCTACAGGGCATATGATTATAGTTGGCCATCTGATTGGGTTTAAAGAGGGAGGAGTACCAGCTGCTTTATATACAAAACAATACATAGATGCTTTTACAATGATAATTCAATTAGGTGCTATTTTAGCTATTGTTGTTTTATACTGGAATAAAATTATGAAAACTTTTCAAAATTTTTCTCCTAAAAAACCAAAGTCAGGCTTCAAATTTTGGTTTAATATTTTTGTAGCATGTATACCAGCAGGAGTTTTAGGGCTTACATTTAATGATTGGATTGAAGAAAAACTATTTAATCCCATTACTGTAACTGCAGCACTTTTAGTAGGGGCTATATGGATGATATTTGCTGAAAAAAAATATAGAGGTAAGTACACTACTAAAACTATAGATGATATTAATATAAAACAGGCTTTTTTCATAGGATGTTTTCAATGTCTAGCACTTTGGCCAGGCATGTCAAGATCGGCTTCAACTATAATAGGAGCTTGGATTGCTGGATTATCAACAGTTGCAGCTGCTGAATTTTCATTTTTTTTAGCATTACCTGTAATGGTTGGAGTCACTTTAAAGTCTCTTTTAGATATTAATATAGCTGCTTTAGGAATGGTACAAATTATAGCTCTTATTGTTGGTTTTATTGTTTCATTTATTGTTGCTCTAATTGTTGTAGATAAATTTGTAAGTTTCTTAAAAAAGAGACCTATGAGAATTTTTGCTATATACAGAATATTAATTGGAATAATTCTACTTGTATTAATTATTTTTAATATAATTTAAATTAATACATAATTTTATATAGAAATTTTAAAAGCTGAGATTTATTTCTCAGCTTTTTATTTTACTAATCATTTTTTCTTGTTTAATGGGTAATAATAAATTTAGAATAAACTTATATAAGTAAAGAATAAATTTATTTTACTTATAAAAAACACTAATTTATAAAGGAGTGTTATGTAATGGATTGGAATAGTAAAATAGAAAATATTATTCAAAATAAAAAATGGATAAAAAATGATACTGGACTATGGAAGGTGCAGTGTTGTAAATTAGTTAGAGATAAAGAAGAACTTATGGTATTTATTGTAACAGATGAGTTAGATGGCCCAGCATATGCTAGAGTAGAGAAGATGGTTATTACTAATAATGAATTAGTGGTTTTTTATGATGGTGAATATGGAGCTCCATTAGAAGAAAATGAATATGAAAACTTTTCAGATTTGTTAACTCAAAGGGAATGGAGAGTTTTATTTAGCGGAAACGCAGTTAGTGAATTATTAGATATGGATATTGTAACTGAGGAAGAAGGATTCTACATAGAATCTCATGAGGGAATAAATAGATTTATCAATAATTTTGATGAAAAAGCGTCAGAAGAAATAGCTGAACACTTTAATTTATAATAAGAAATTGCACAACTTATTCATAAGTTGTGCAATTTCTTATATAATGCTAGATTTTCCGACAACAGCTCCACAAGTATCGTTATAAGAAATAAGAAGAAAAACGTAATATTATAGAATATTATAGACCTAATTTTAAAAAATAGCTTATATATATATAAATATAAAAATATAATTTGTTAAAATAACTGATGTTGTCAAGAAACACTGCAACTTTGGCCTTTGAAAATTAAACAGAATTAAGGTAAATAAATGCCAGTCAATAAATTTGAGCTTTGAGCAAGGAAACTCAACTCAGCCAAGCTGAGGAGTAAAAGCTTGCACGAAATCAAAGATTTCTAGCAATCTTTTAAATCGAGAGTTTGATCCTGGCTCAGGACGAACGCTGGCGGCGTGCCTAACACATGCAAGTCGAGCGATGAAGTTCCTTCGGGAATGGATTAGC
>JAYFRK010000244.1:0-2389 GCA_034925975.1 Clostridium sp. | reverse complement strand
TAATAGAAGACTTTGATAGAATTTTTAGCTTAAATTTAATAAAAGAAAAAGATAAAAATAAATTAGATGATGAAAAAATTAAATATATAGAAGAACTTCTAAAAGAAAGAGCTGCTGCAAGAGCTAATAAAGAATGGGAGAAGTCTGATAAAATAAGAGATTTATTACTGAAAGAAAATGTAGAAATTATTGATACTAAGGAAGGAGCTACATGGAAGTTAAAAGTATAGAGCTTTTAATAGAGTTTCTACTTATAAAATATTAAAATATAGTTGAAAGTTCAACCAATATTAGATATTATATAAATATAGTTGAACTTTCAACTATATTTATATGGAGGTGAAAACAATAAAGAAAATAGATAGTGATATATTAAGAGAAGTAGGAGCTTTATCTAGGGCTATACACACTATAAGTGATACAAAATACAAAAAATTAAAATTGCAAAAAGGCCAGTTTATATTTTTAACCCGTATATGTGAAAATCCTGGTATTAATTTTGTAGAGTTATCAGATATGTTAAGAGTGGATAAGACCACTACTACAAAAGCTGTACAAAAACTAATCGAAGCAGGTTATGTAGAGAAAAAACAGGATAAAGCAGATAAAAGAGGGTACAAGTTAACTCCAACAGAAAGATCTCTCACAACATATGACTTAATAATTGAAGAAGAAAATAGAAATATAGAAGCTTGTTTTAGAAATTTTACTGGAGAAGAAAAACAAATAGTGAATGAATTAGTAAAAAAGATGAGCACAAATATAAAAAAAGATTGGTTAGAGATAAAAAAGTAAAGGGGAGATAATATGATAAGAAAAGCAAAGATAAATGATTTAGATAAAATAATGGAGATTATAAAATTAACAGTAGAAGAAATGAGATCTTATAATAATACACAATGGGATGAAAATTATCCTCAAAGTAAAGATTTTATGGAAGATATTAAAAAAGAAGATTTATACGTTAAAGACGTTAATGGAGAAATTTATGGATTTATATGTGTAAACTATATGGAACCAGAGGAGTATAAAGGATTAAATTGGTCGTCAAAGGAAAAAGCCATGATAGTTCACATAATGGCAGTAAATCCGAAATTCAGAAATCAAGGAATCGGAATTCAATTAATGCAATTTGCAGAGAAATTAGCAAAAGAAAATAATATAAAATATTTAAAAACAGATACTTATTCAATAAATATTAAAATGAATTCACTATTTAAAAAATGTGGATTTCAATATATAGGGGAAATGACTTTTTTAGGAAAAGAAAAATTATTCTATTGTTATGATAAAATATATACATAAAAACATTATACTTACAATAATGTTTTACTCTATATCAATGTTTATATGGAGGGGAGTATATGGATAGGCTAACCATAGGAGAAATGGCTAAAATAAATAATGTTTCAAGCCAAACTCTAAGGCTTTATGATCGAATTAATTTACTTAAACCAGACTATATTAATGATGAAACTGGATACCGCTATTATAGTATTAAGCAAAGTGCAAAATTGGATATGATACAGTATATGAAATCATTAGGAATGTCACTATGCAACATAAAGGAGCAGCTAGACAAGCAAGACATTGAGATAATTAAAGGACTCCTTCAAAGTCACAAAAAAAATATTGAAAAGCAAATAAATGAACTTAAGCTTACTAAAAATGCAATAGAACGTACAATTAGCAATTATAATCGATATTTCTCAGCACCTAAGGATGGAGTAATAGTAACAGAACATATACCAAAACGACGTATATATAGCTATGAAAGCGGAATAAACTTTTACGACTATGGCATTGAAGCCTATGAGATGATGCTTAGAGAATTAAAAAAGCATCTTATATCATATAATCTGCCTATGGTTTATTTTGAAAATGTTGGAACAATACTGCGTCTTAAACATTTAAAAAAACGTGAGTATGTATCCACAGAGGTATTTTTAATGGTGGATGAGGATTTTAAAGCCCTAAATGAAACAAGCATTATTGATGAAAATACATTTTTGTGTATATATTGTGATAGTTTTTACAAGGAGAAGGAATACGCCAATAAACTCCTAGATTACGCTGCAGAACAAGGCTGGGACATAGTTGGAGATTTTTTATGTGAGGTTGTTGCTGAATTGCCAATTTTTAATTATAATGAACGGAATATGTTCATAAAACTTCAAATACCTATTAGTTTCAAATAATTCTAGAATTACTATTGACTTTATAGCTATTATAAGGTTTATGATGGAATTGTTAATAAATAGACAATCTAATAAAACACGTTATAGGTAAATATGATGAATTAATTTATTAGGAGGTATGTTTTATGAACAGAAAGGTAAAAGTAGCACAATATGGCTGTGGAAAGATGGCTGTATACAGCATGAGGTAT
>JAYFRK010000340.1:0-6157 GCA_034925975.1 Clostridium sp. | reverse complement strand
ATAGTAAATTATCTTTAAGAAAGGAAAAGTATAATGAATTTACTATGAGTTCATTATACAAGGTAAATCAAGGCCGCTATTACTTATGCAAAACATATATTAATAACTATAGTAGTAATTACTATTTAGACTATAGCTAATTTACTAGCTAGTGTAAGTATTAATTGACTTATTAGAGAAGCGCAGAGCGCTTAACCCGATGAGGGTGCCAAGGTTTTAGGCGAAGCCTGTTGAAGCTATATTAGTATTTACTACAGCATTTGTTGATTGTAATCAATTAAGGCATGTAAAATTATAATCAAGTGTATATAATTATTATAAAAATAATTAGGATCAATGAAGATATTAGTTTAAAGAAAGCAGGTTAAATGAAATTGCTAGTCATAGGATAAAAAGATAAGTTCTTTCATAGGATGTTTTGTTTATAAATTGTTTTTAAAAATATCTACATACTAACGCATTTATTTATAGTAATTTTTAAGTTGTACTCAATAATACTTACTTAGTAACTTTATAGTGTGGCTACGCCATGCAAAATTATCATTTTGATTTTTGAAGCCCTCGTAATATTTACTATAGTACTTTTTAATTGTAGCTAATTAAGGCATGTAAGATTACTGGCTAGCATATATGTATCAATTGAAGAAACTTTGAAGGAATAACTAGTAGTACTTAAGGCTGCTGTTTTAAAAATCCGTAATTGTGCTCAAGGACGAGCACAGCCCGCTCTCCGACAGGACGTCGGATAGAGCGGGGTAGGATTTTTAAATAAGGCAGCCTTTAGTACTACTCTATGAACTGAAGGTTTCTCAATGATACATATATGCATAAGCCAAGTAATCTTACATGCCGCAATTTTATCGCGCTTTATTTTTATTATGTATATTATTATCCCTTATGTTAATAATAGAAAAAGATAGGAGGGATAATAATGGAAACTTTAAAGTGTGATGAAAGAATAAAAAATAGAAATCATTCAGCAAGGAAGAACAGAAACATGGGAAAAATACCAGGGGTACTTTATAGTTCTCAATTAGGCAATGTATTATTTGAAGTAGGAGAATTGGAACTAAATAGAGAAATTTCTAAAAGTGGAGAACATTCTGCTATAAGTGTTCTCGTTAATAATGCAGAGCACAAAGCATTAATAAAAGAAGTTCAGAAGGAGCCTGTAACGCAGAGAATAGTACATATAGATTTACAGGAAATAGATGAAGAAAACATTATTCAAAAAGAAGTTCCTATAGTATTTACAGGAGAAGCACTAGCTTCTAAAAATGGTGGAATAGTACAAAAGGAGCGAAATAGTATTAAAGTTCAAGGAAAATATAACTTAATACCTAAATCTATAAATATTGATGTTTCTAATATTAGCAATGGAAATATATTTAGGATAGCTGATATAGAGATTGGAAATGAGATAACCTTTTTAGACGATATTAATACAGTATTAGCTGTTGTTAATCATCCTAATTTAAGTACACTTCCGGAAGAAAATAACTTAAATAGTGCTGAAACTGATAAAAAACCATCTGAAAAACAAAAATAGTGTATTGTATAAAAAGACTGTTAAAAATGCAGTCTTTTTTAGTTATTAATTTTGGTTAAATTGATGTTAAAAAATCATAGAGAGTATATTCAAGACATACATTTTTTAGATATAATAAATAATTGTTCTATTTTTTTATTTTATAGTATAATTATTTTATTAATGGGGCAAGGAGGTATAAAATGAATTATGTAGAGAGATATAATCTTTGGCTTGATTCGGAAATTATTGACCATAAAACTAAGGAAGAATTAAAAAATATAAACGATGAAAAAGAATTGGAAGATAGATTTTACAAAGAGTTAGAGTTTGGTACAGGAGGGCTTAGAGGTGTTATTGGTGCAGGTTCAAATAGAATGAATATTTATACTGTAGGTAAGGCAACTCAGGGAATGGCAGATTACCTATTAAATAAATATAATATGAAGGAAAAAGTATCTGTAAGCATTGCATATGATTCAAGAATGATGTCAAAGGAATTTGCTGAGATAGCGGCATCAGTATTATGTGCTAATGGCATAAAAGTAAACTTGTTTGAATCATTAAGGCCAACTCCTGAACTATCATTTGCAGTAAGACAATTAAAAAGTAAAGCAGGAATAGTTATAACTGCATCACATAATCCTAAAAAATATAATGGCTATAAAGTATACGGAGAAGATGGTGGACAAGTAACTGATACAACAGCAAAAGAGATTATTTTCTTTGTAAATAGAATTAATGATTTTTCAAAAATTATATTCATGAATTTAGAAGAGGCTAAAGAAAAAGGGCTTTTAAATATAATTGGAGAAGAAATTGATAAGTTATATGTAGAAAGAGTTAAAGAGTTAACTATAAGAAAAGAATTAGTAGAAGAAGAGGCAAAAAGTTTAAAGATAGTATATACCCCTATTCATGGCAGTGGAAATATTCCTGTAAGAAGAGTATTAAGTGAATTAGGATATAGTAATGTATATGTGGTTCCAGAACAAGAGCTGCCTGATGGAAATTTTGCAACAGTAGAATATCCAAATCCTGAAGATCCAAAAGTATTTTCATTAGCTTTAAAAATGGCTGAAAAAATAAAACCAGATATTATATTTGGAACAGACCCAGATTGTGATAGAATAGGTGCTATGGTAAAGTGCAATGATGGTAAATATAAAGCGCTAAATGGCAATATGATGGGCATTTTGTTAACAGAATATATATTATCTTCTCTAAAGGAAAAAGATAATCTGCCAAGAAATGGCGCTATAATTAAAACTATTGTAACTAGTGATATGGCAACTAAGATTGCAAGAGAATTTCATGTTGAAATTATAGATGTACTAACTGGATTTAAATACATAGGAGAAAAGATTAAAGAGTGTGAAGAACACGGGGATAGGACTTTCCTATTTGGATTTGAGGAGAGTTATGGGTATTTGGCAGGAAATTTTGTTAGAGATAAAGACGCTGTAATAGCAGCTATGCTTATATGTGAAATGACATTGTATTATAATAAAAAGGGAACTAATTTATATGATGCGTTGATGGACTTATATAAAAAATATGGATTTTACAAAGAGGACCTCATATCTATTAATTTGGAAGGAAAAGAAGGTCAGGAAAAAATAGCTATAGCGCTAGAATATCTAAGACATTCAATGAAGGCAGAATTAAATGGAACTAAAATAACTAATAAACTTGATTATAAAGTAAGTGTAGAAAAGAACTTATTAACATTAACAGAGGATAGGATAAACTTACCAGAATCAAATGTACTTAAATTTATTTTAGAAGATAACTCCTCATTTGTTATTAGACCTTCTGGAACAGAGCCTAAAATGAAGATTTATGTGTCGGTTATAGGTGATTCCATAGAGAATGCAAATGGGAAAATGGATATTTTAAAAAAATCAGTTATGGGTATAATTAATACTGCCTGTGATTTTTTAAAATAAATTAACTGCGCCACTTTTATGGCGCAGTTAATTTATTTAAATGTCCTATATAAGGTTTACAAAAAACCTTTTTTATTATTATAATGATGATTAACAGGTAGTAAAAAAATAAGTTAGAGCAGGTGAAGAATAAATATGAGTATAAAGACACACTTTAAAAATAAGCTTTCTCTTTTACTTTTCTTAGAAATGAAGGGAGATAGAATAGAATCAATTTTTAAAATTAGAACTAAGGGGCAGGAAGATATATATATGCCTATTGTAACTGATGATATAATAAAGAAAGTTAAGGCGGGGGAGGATGTTAGCAGTATACCAGTAGCTTTTTTTGTTGAAGGTATGTTTTATGTTTTGGGAGCTGACGAAAATTTTAGATATAATGATATTTACAAAACTTTAATAGAGAATACACCAAGTTCTAGACAATACATAAAAGGAAGAGTAGCTGAAAATGTAAGACTTAAAAACTATGAAGATGCATATATTATGCTTAAGGGACTTTTTCAAGTAGAAAAGACTAAGGAAATTTACGAAAAATTAATAATTTTATTGGAAAATTTGAAAGAGACAAATGAACTATATTTAGAAGAAGAGTTAGAAATAATTGAAACAGCAAAAGAAATAGAGGGTTATGCATTACCTTATTTGCATGAAACAATTGCAAAAAGAGATAAATCTGACTATGCTGGAGCCTTATTTTCATTGAATATTTACATAGCAAAAGGAGGAGAGGAAACAGCTGAGATATTAGACTTAAAAAATTCTCTAAAAGTAGTAAATGATTATGATAAAGCAAAAGAAATGGTATATGAAGAGCCTAAAGATGCATTGGCTGTTTTAATACCTCTATTAGATCAATTAGGAAATAACGCAGAGATATACTACTATATAGCTATAGCCTATAGAATATTAGAAAATCATGAAAAAGCTATATACTATCTAGAAGAATCACTTGAAATTGATAACTCTTATCCTGAAGTATTTAACGAATTAGGGATAAACTATGCATCATTAGAAGATTTTGATAGTGCTATAACATACTTTAGAAAAGTATTCGAAGCAACAAAGTCTATAGAGGTATGTACAAATTTAATTATGTGTTACATGAATATAAAAGAGTATAAACAGGCAAAAATTCACTTGGAAATTGCAAAAAAGATAGATTCAAAAGACGAGATAGTAAATGAATTAGAAAATATATTGAAAAATATAAATTGATAAAATTTAATTTTTTGTAAAATAATTATTAAAGCTGATTTTATTTATTAGTATTTATAAGTTTAAAAATAATTATAAATATGTGAAGGGAGAAATCTTATATGAGGGTAAAGAAGGCTATAATACCAGCAGCAGGACTGGGGACAAGATTTTTACCAGCAACTAAGGCTCAACCGAAAGAAATGCTTCCAATAGTAGATAAGCCAACTATTCAATATATTATAGAGGAAGCAGTAGCGTCAGGAATAGAAGAAATATTAATAATAACAGGAAGAAATAAGAGGGCAATTGAGGACCACTTTGATAAGTCTATAGAGCTTGAAAACCAATTAGAAGCTAAGGGTAAAGAGGATCTTTTAAATATGGTAAATGATATATCCAATATGGTGGATATATATTATATACGACAAAAAGAACCAAAGGGACTTGGGCATGCTATAAATTGTGCAAGAACCTTCGTTGGGGATGAACCTTTTGCAGTGATGCTTGGAGATGATGTAGTAGACAGTGAAGTTCCTTGCTTAAAACAATTAATAAATTGTTATAATGAATATAAAACTACTATACTAGGAGTACAACAAGTACCCAAAGAGGATGTTACTAAGTATGGTATAGTTCAAGGAATGTATATTGAGGATAGAGTATATAAGGTAAAGGACTTAATTGAAAAGCCTAAAGTAGAAGAAGCTCATTCTAATATAGCTATTCTAGGAAGATATATTATAACTCCTCAAATATTTGGAATACTTGCTGAAACTAAACCAGGTAAGTCAGGAGAAATTCAGCTTACTGACGCACTAAAAACTCTAATTAAACAGGAAGCTATGTATGCCTATAATTTTGAAGGAAGAAGATATGATGTTGGGGATAAACTAGGATTTTTGGAGGCTACTGTAGAATTTGCATTAAAAAGAGAAGAATTGAGAAGTGATTTTATGAAATACTTAATTTCAATTAAGGATAACCCTAAATTTGCTGAAATATATAATCAAATAAATAAAAAATAAATAGATTTTTGTGTTATAATAGACATGTCCTATGCATAATTTTAAATTTATGTATAAAACATGTCTTTTTAAATATTCAAATAATTTCAAAAAACATTGAATAATTTCAAAAATGATGTAAAATGATTTAGGGACAGATTGAATAACAAACTTTAAGGATGTGATAATTTGAAAAGTAATAGAAAGTTTTTATTTTATGATATAATTTTAGTTACAGTTTTCTTATACTTTGCATTGTTATTGAGATTTGAATTTAAGATACCGGGCGAATATATAACTTTTTTTAAGGTGTCTATTATCCCAGTTATTCTTTTTACAGTGGTTTGCAATAGAATGTTTCATTTGTATGATTTCATATGGAAATATGCATCTATTGATGAATTAATGTCTATTATTTATTCAGTATCATTGGCAAATATAATTTTTATACTTTACAGTTATACAATTAACTATAA
>JAYFRK010000249.1:0-7147 GCA_034925975.1 Clostridium sp. | reverse complement strand
TTTAATAAATAATCATTGAGTATGTTACAAAATTCCTTGTTATCATCTGCTATTACAACGCTTATTTTGTTATTTTCCATAATATATCTCTCCTTCTTATTTTATTCCATTTATTAACAATTACTAATTCGACAAAAGTTTAATAATTCCTTCTTATTTAGGAATTTTTTCTAAAATAAGGATAACATTAATAAAATAAAAGATAGCATGTGCTATCTTTTATTTTACTATTTTTTAGGAATAATTTCTAGCTATTTTGATAAAATATCAGCATCTTTGAGCATCCATTCGATATATATACCATATCCTACATCTGGTCTATTTATTAGAACATGAGTTACAGCACCTACTAACTTATTATCCTGTATTATAGGACTTCCACTCATTCCTTGAACAATTCCTCCTGTTTTCTCTAAAAGCTTAGGATCAGTTACCTTAATTATCATGCTTTTAGGCCCTGGTTTATCTTGAGATAGTAATTTTTCAATTTTTATATCATACATTTTAGGTTCTGTTCCATCAATTGTGGTTAAAATTTTTGCTGGACCTTCTTTTATCTCATTTTTTAGTGCTATTTGTATTGGTTTATTATATTTACTAGAAATTAGATTTTTTTCTCCATTACCATATATTCCGCATACCGTATTTTTATATACTTTTCCTAAACTATCTTCTTCATTTATAAATATTCCTCTAAGCTCTCCCGGATTACCTTTCTCTCCTTTTCTTATAGAAATTATGGATGATTCTACTATTTCACCATCTTTAATTTTTAACATAGTTCCTGTATCAACATCTGTTATAGGATGACCTAGTGCAGCAAACTTTTTACTTTTATCCTCGTAGAAAGTTAATGTACCTACACCAGATGTAGAATCTCTAACCCACAATCCTATTTTATATCTATTGTTTACTTTGTCTTTAGCTGGCTTTACAATTTTTTCTGAAATATTATTATGTCTCTCAACAGTTATTTTTAAATTCTCTCCTTTATTAGAATCTATTTCCTTAATTAGCTCCTCTGAGCTATTTATATACTTATTGTTTACTTTAGTTATCGTATCTCCTACTTGTATCCCACCTTCTGCAGATGGACTCATAACTTTCCCTTTGTCAGTATCAATATCTGAAAGCGCCACTACCAAAACACCTTTTGTGTTTAACCTAACTCCCACAGGTGTTCCTCCAGGATATACATAAATTTTCGGTACTGATTTAATTGAAACTGACTTAATAGGAACTACTCCAAGTAAGCTTACATCTAAAATTTCGTTATCTTTTTTTACATTTGGAGATTTAACATTTTTATTTAGCTTTATAATATAATTGGATTTTAACTCCTGGCCTTCTCTTAAAAAAATTGTACTTGGTATACTTTGTGTTTTCCAATAAGTGGCCAAAACAAATAAAATAATAGGAATTAAACTCCAGCATATTATGCATTTTCTCTTACTTTTCATTTTTCTACCTCCTGCATAACATACTTTATTCAAGTTTAATTTTCCCTTTTAGAACTTTATTATTCTATTGTATATATGCCTGCAAAGTAATACTTTTATAACAAAACAAATTTATGAAATATATTTAAATAAACAAAAAAAATTCATAATCATGTGCTGATTATGAATTTATTTAGCAAAAATCAAATTTTTTTTTCTTTCTAAAGCTAGCTTTATCATTTCTTTGGAGTTTTCAAGTGTTAAGTCAGTTATTTTAGAGCCACCAATCATTCTAGCTATCTCATATTCTTTTTCTAATTTATTTGTTTTCATTATATTTGTATATGTTTTTTCATTCTTAACTTCTTTAGAAACTATAAAGTGTGAATCTGACATACTTGCAATTTGAGGAAGATGTGTTACACAAAATACTTGATGTATATGGGAAATTAAATACATTTTTTCTCCTACTCTTTGAGCTATTCTTCCACTTATACCTGTATCTATTTCGTCAAAGATAACTGATGGTATATCATCTTTATCAACAAAAACAGCTTTTAAGCTGAGCATTATTCTAGATAATTCTCCTCCTGAAACTACTTTATCCAATGGTTTTAAAGGTTCTCCAGGATTAGTTGAAATTAGGATTTGAACTTTATCACATCCGTTATTGTAAAATTCTTCCTTATAATTAATCTCAATTTTTATAATGCTCTTTTCTAGACCTATATAGTCTAGCTCTTTTTTAATTTTATGTTCTAAAGTTTTTGCGATTTCGCATCTTATATTGTGTATTTCTTCCGATTCTTTTTTCATTTTATCAACTATTTTGTTACGTTCATCTATTAATTCTTCTACAATCTTACTGCTATTAATCATTTCATCGTATTGATTAGTTATCTTATCCTTATAATTTAAAATTTCTTCTATAGTCTTGCCATATTTTCTCTTAAGTGAATCTATTAAAAAAATTCTACTATTTACAGCTTCTAATTCATCTTTATCGTAAATCATTGACTCCTGCATATCTCTAATATCTGATATGTTTTGTTCTATATTAAAATAAGATTCTTCCAAAGAGTTTGCCACTTCTTGAAGTTTATCCATATGCTTTTCAATTGTTCTAAGTTCACGAATAACTTTGTTAAGTAGATCATACACAGATGTAAAATCGTCATTACTACTATATAGAATATTGTAACTATAAATCAAAGAATTATTTATCTTTTCAGCATTAGTTAATATAGAATATCTACTTTCTAATTCTATATCTTCACCAATCTTTATTATTGCACTATTTATCTCATCTATCTGATATTTTAAAAAATCAATTAATTTTTCTCTTTCTCCATCTTCTGCTCCAATACTTTCTATTCTCTTATTAATATCCATAAGTTTTTTATAGTCTATATTGTATTTCACTAAGGCTTGTGTTAATTTTTCATTTCCAAACTTGTCTAAATAGTATATATGCGTAGATGGATTTAATAACTGCTGATTTTCATGTTGCCCATGAATATTAATAAGTGTACTTGAAATTTTTTTCACATCAGAAATTAAAAGTGATTTGTTATTTACCTTTATAACACTTTTTCCAGATTTAAAAGTTTCTCTGCTTATAATTATTAAGTCTTCAAAATCTATTTCCATATTCTCTAAAACTTTTATTGTCTCTTTATTTTCTACTTCAAAGATAGCTTCCACGAAGGTTTTGTCTTCACCAGTTCTTATGAAATTTTTATTTGATTTTGCTCCAAGAACATAATTTATAGCATCAATCAATATTGATTTTCCTGCACCAGTTTCACCTGTTAAGATGTTTAACCCCTTATCAAAGTTAATGGTTAAACTTTCTATTAAAGCAAAATTTTTTATATTTAACTGTAGAAGCATAACAACCTCCTATTTATCATTTAGCATCTTTCTTAATTTCTTTACTATTCCATAAGCTTTTTCTTCACTTGTAGCCAAAATAAATATAGTATTATCACCAGCAATAGTACCTGCGATTCCTTCAAAGTTCATAGAATCTATAGCTTCTGCTGCTGCTGATCCTGATCCTGATAGTGTTTTTACTACAACAAAATTTTGAACATTGTCAACATTAATCACAGAATTAGCAAAAACATTAACTAATTTATTTGATAAAAATCCTTCACTTGGAGATATTGTTGCATATTTATATGTTCCGTTTTCAGATAAAACCTTAATTAGTTTTAATTCTTTGATGTCTCTTGATACAGTTGCTTGAGTTACATCCATGCCTATCTTTTTTAATTCTTCTGCCAATTCTTCTTGTGTTTCTATATCTTTAGAATTAATGATTTCTAAAATTTTTGAATGCCTTTTTATTTTCATTTTTCATCTCCTTAGATATTAAAATATTTTTCTTCTTAATACCTCAAAATAGTTATAGCCATTTATCTTAATTAATTTACATTTAAAATTACACTTTTTCACTATAACTTTATCACAACTTTCTAGATTCACAGATTGTTGTCCATCTAAAGTTAAAAAAACGCTTTCACTTTTCTTTTCCACTTTAATAACAATTTCGCTGTCGGACTCTAATATTATACTTCTTGAATGTAATGCATGTGGACATATTGGCGTTAAAGATATAACGTCTAATGTAGGATAAATTATAGGACCACCAGCTGAAAGTGCATATGCAGTTGAACCCGTTGGAGTTGAGATTATTATACCATCAGAATTAAACACAGTATATAAGTTGCCATCTATATATACCTCATACTTTAGTATTCTTGACAATGTTCCCTTAGATATAACAATGTCATTTAAACAATTATACTCTTTTTGTAAATTTCCACTTGTAAATCCACATTCTAACATCATTCTATCTTCTATATAATATTCACCCTTGCTTAGCTTTTCAATGGCCTCCTCGAGTTCAAGAATCTCTATCCCTGTCAAAAATCCTAAATTTCCCATGTTAATCCCTAAAATAGGAACTTTAAACTTTGATACAGTTCTTGCAGTCCTTAAAATTGTGCCATCTCCACCTAATACTATAACCATATCTAATTGGTTGGTAGCATGATCTTCTAGACCCATAGTATCTTTAAATATTTTTATATTAGCCCCAGCTATATATTTTTCTATTTTACAGATTATTTCATTAATAGTTTTTTCATCTATAAACTTACTACTATTTATATTTACCCCTATATTTTTCATTATTCCTCCACTATAAATTCTCATGTGAGGAATCAACCACTAAATTGACCTTATTGAAATCAAAAGTCGTTGATATATCCTTAGATTTTGTAAAATATACTAGATACTCTATGTTGCCTTCAGGCCCTTTTATAGGTGAATGGTCAATTCCTATAATTGTTATATCATTTTCAACTAAAAAATTTAATATATTGTTTATTACTTCTTTATGTGTTTCAGCGTCTCTAACTACGCCTTTTTTCCCAACCTTATCTCTGCCTGCTTCAAATTGAGGTTTAATTAAAGCAACAACTTCCCCTTTATCAGTTAATAGATTTAGAACTGCGGGAATTATTTTTTTAATGAAATAAATGAAACATCAATACTTGCAAAATCTGAATATTCACCAATATCCCCATAACTTAAATGTCTAGCATTGGTTCTTTCCATGCATACTACTCTTGGATCATTTCTAAGCTTCCAAGCAAATTGTCCCTATCCAACATCTATAGAAAATACTTTTTTTGCACCATTTTGAAGCATGCAGTCTGTAAATCCTCCTGTAGAAGCACCTATATCCATACAAATTTTATCTTCTAAACTTATACTAAAACTATTTATTGCTTTCTCTAGCTTATATCCTCCCCTACTAACGTAAGGCATAATCTGTCCTTTAAATTCAATATTAGAATCTTCTTTTACTTTTTGACCACATTTATCAACTCTTTGGCCGTCTATAAATATTTCTCCAGCCATAATACTTGCTTGAGCTTTTTCTCTAGATTCGAAAAAATTTTTTTCTACTAGAAGTAAATCTAATCTTTTACTTTTTACTTCGCTCATATCTTAACTCCTTTATAGTATCTTAGTTATGCTATTTATAACTCCATCTGCATCTAAATTATTTAGTCTGTGTAATATACTTATATCTCCATGATGTACAAACTTATCTTCAAATCCTAGATTTAATACTTCTATATTTTTATCTACAGAATTTACGTATTCTAGCACAAGTGTTCCTAAACCACCGTGTAAAACATTATCTTCAAGTGTTACTATTTTTACATTTTTATCTATTAATCTGTTTAACATTTCATTATCAATAGGCTTTACAAAGCACGCGTTAATAACTGATATTTCTATACCTAAAGGTTTCATTCTTTCTTTTACCTCTAGTGCAGTTCCAACCATTTTTCCAGTAGCTATTATGGCAATATGTCCTTTATCATCAATTACTTCCCATCTTCCTTTTATAAAAGTATCTTTTGGTTTTAATTCTATACTAGCATTATCTCCACCTCTAGGATATCTTATTGCTATTGGGTAATCCTGATTTACGGCCCACTTAAGCATATTCTTAAGTTCATCCATACATTTTGGACTCATAATTGTCATATTAGGCATATGAGATAAGTAAGATAAGTCAAATATACCTTGATGTGTTTCTCCATCATTACCAACTATTCCCGCCCTATCAATAGCAAAAATTACTGGCAAACTTTGCTGACAAACATCATGAATAACTTGATCATAGGCTCTTTGTAAGAAGGTAGAATATACAGCAAATACCGGTCTTAATCCACTTTGAGCCATGCCTGCAGCAAGGGTTACTGCATGTTGTTCTGCTATTCCCACATCAAAAAATCTTTTAGGGAACTTTTGGCTAAACTCTTTTAAACCGGTTCCATCCCTCATGGCCGCTGTAATTCCTACAATTCTATCATCTTTAGAAGCTATTTCAACCATAGATTCCCCAAAGACATTAGAATAAGAATTTCCAGTTTCTTTAGATACTTTCCCTGTGAGAAAATCAAATGCAGATACTCCATGAAATTTATCTGGATCTTTCTCTGCAAACTTATATCCCTTTCCTTTTTGAGTTACTGCATGAATTAAAACTGGTCCTTTTAGATCTTTCGCCATAGACATAACTTTAGTAAGTTCCTTAATATTATGCCCATCTATAGGTCCTAAATATTTAATTCCCATGTCCTCAAAAAACATTCCCGGCACTAGCATTTGCTTTATTCCTGACTTTATTTTTCTCAATGAATCAGCAAGACTATTTCCTATATTAGTTTTTCTTAAAGCTTCATCAAATTCCTCTTTAAATTTATTGTATTTAGGGTCAATCCTAATCTTACTTAAATATGTGGATAGACCTCCTACATTTTTTCCAATAGACATTTGATTATCATTCAATATAATTATAAGGTCTGTCTTTCTATCTCCTGCATCATTTAAAGCTTCAAGTGCCATTCCACCAGTTAATGCGCCGTCACCAATTACTGCAACTACACTATGATTTTCTTTCTTCAAATCTCTTGCTCTAGCCATACCTAGAGCTGCTGAAATAGAAGTACTACTGTGCCCTGTTTCAAAAATATCATATTTACTTTCACATCTTTTAGGAAATCCGCTTATTCCCCCAAATTGCCTTAGTTTACCAAATTTATCTTTTCTTCCAGTTAGTATTTTGTGTACATAAGTTTGATGTCCTACATCCCATACAATTTTATCTTTGTCTATGT
>JAYFRK010000491.1:0-9652 GCA_034925975.1 Clostridium sp. | reverse complement strand
ACTTTTTCATCTAGTCTAAAATCTCTCCACAGACTCAATAAGAAAAAACGCCTAAACCTCAAAACACTATATCTATGCGGAGTCTCGGCGTTTTTAATATTCTTATTTTACGATTAACATATTTGAGAATATGGAAAATATGTTACTTTTTATAGTTTTCTGTATTGTATACGATCTAAATCATCTTCTCTGATTACCATGCCATAAAATTCATTTTCAACTTCCGATTTAAATTTCTTTCCATCTTCAGTATGTTCTTCTACAGGAGAGTCATCCATTACCACGTCCCTATATTCAAAAGGATGTGCTGAAGGTACATCATTTAATTTATCCATATCAATATGACTTTTCTTCGACATAATCATGCCTCCTAATCTATTAGACTTATTCAGCCTAATACTAGTATATACAACTCTACATGATATTATTATCTTTCTTCAGCACCTTTATTTTCTTCTATAGACTAGTTAATAATAACATTACATTTAATATAGTAACTATAAATCCTATAATCCAAAGTAATATTCTTTCAATTCCTGCATTTGCGTATTTTCCCATAACTTTTTTAGATGAAGTCAAGTATATCTGTAGAAATATCGATATAGGTAATTGTATACTTAAAAACATCTGTGAATATACAAGCCCTTTGAAAGGATTACTTATAAAAAATATAACTATTGCTGCTGCAATTAATGTTATTCCTACTCCTATCTTTGTATGACTATCGTTTATATCATAAGGTTCTTTAAATATTCCAGCAAATATACTACCGCCTGCCATACCGGCTGTAACTGAAGATGAAATTCCTGCAAGCAGCAATGCAATGGCAAATACTATAGAAGCTGTATTACCCAATAATGGTTTTAACATTTGCTGTGCTTGATTCAACTCTGTAACTTGAACTCCTCTTGTAAAAAAAGTTGCTGCTGCTATAAGTATCATAGCACTATTTATAGCCCATCCTATTATCATAGAAAAGAAAGTATCTAAAAATTCGTATTTTAATTGTTTTGCAATTATTTTATCATCTTCTAAATTCCATTGCCTGCTTTGAATAACTTCTGAATGTAAGAATAAATTATGCGGCATAACTACAGCACCAAGTACACTCATTATTATTGGCATTGATCCACTTGGAAAGCTAGGTTTTACCCAACTTATAGCTGCTTGATTCCAATCTACATTTACAAAGCTTAATTCTATAATAAATGATATACCTATTAATGAAACAAAACCTATAATCCATTTTTCAAGTTTTTTGTAGGAATTAGTATAAAGCATCCACATAATAACAGCTAAAACAAGCAATGAACCTATTTTTATAGGTATATTAAATAACATCTGAAGTGCTATAGCTCCCCCAAGAATTTCTGCAAGAGCTGTTGATATGGCTGCTAGCATCCCTGTACCAAGAGTTAATCTGCTAATCCAGGGTTTTAGGTAAACAGTAGCTGATTCTGATAAACAATACCCTGTTACAATACCAAGATGAGCTGCATTATGTTGAAGTACAATCAACATAAAAGTTGAAAGTGTAACCATCCAAAGCAATGTATAACCGTAGTCTGAGCCTGCTGCTACATTTGATGCCCAGTTGCCTGGATCAATAAACCCTACTGTTACTAATAACCCTGGTCCTATATATTTTAAAAAATCTAATGCCATTAATTTTGCTTTATGTTCTCCACCAAACATTTTTATTTTCTTTAATTTTTCCATATGTTAATTTCCTCCCCTCTGTCACATAGCTTACGGAAAGTTTTAAATGAATATAAAACTAATATTCATTTAAAACAGTTTAAAAAATTATTTATTAAATAATTACTTTTCCGATGTATTGCCCTTTTATATATTATACTAAAAATTGCTTTAAAATCAAATAATAATTATCAATTAATATTAAATATCACTTGATATAAGGGTAATCATATTAATTATATGGAATTTAAGATTTTATTTTATATAAACAGAGTTCTTGGATTCAGAGGGAGTTTTTACTCCCACTGAAGCTTAGAAATCGTTATCCAGGGACGTAGCCGCTCTTTACTCCCACTTTGAAGAAGATGGGAGTATTAGAGCGGGTAGTCATCGGATAAAAGTATAGACTGCATTTTAGTAGTTGTAGATATAATAATTTTAATTATTATATAAATACTAAAACACAGTCTACTATAAAGGAAATTTTAGTGAGAACTTAGTGATTAAAATCATATTAGAATAATTATAGAACACAAAAAATATTTTGTTAGATTTAATAATTTTAATTTGTTATTTTAACATTCTACCACACTAAATTATTAAAGTATATAGTTTTTTTAATTTTTTTACAAAAAACTAACGAAATTTACATAACATAATGATAAAATACCTCAGGCTTTATGCCTGAGGTATTTTATATATCTTTTCCCATTATCCAAACTTTTATGTCTTCTATTAGATTTTTGTCATATATATCTGCTAAAATATTTAACTTATTAAGCATTTCAATTTTAGTAAATTTTATTCCCTTCAAAGCTTTCTCTATATCTTTAATTAAGTTTGAATCCATAGCATCAGAAAATACTGCTATATCACTTACATAAGCATCTTTTAAATTTAAGTTGATATCTAAATCTCCCCAGGTAAATCTATTATAAAGATTTATTTCAAAGTTCGGTGTCTCTCCATATCTCCATTTCCAAGAGGAATACTTTTCGTAAAGTTCTCTAAACTCACTTGTGTCTCCATCCTTTATTATGGTTTCACTTATTGTATTGTTATATATTAATTGAAAACTTTTCTCTAAGGCTTTACTTAGGCTATTTATATCTATAACTGGATTTATATTGCTGAGATTTGTAACCCTAGCTTCCACAGATTCAATTCCTTTTGATTTTATCTTTTCTTTGCTCACTTGAAGATATTTAGCAAGCTTAGTCATCTCTGATGCCACTAAAAGTGTACCATGATGATAGCAGTTATCTTCGTCATAATAAAAAGCATTTCCTGAAAACTTTCTTCCTTCTGCTATTATATCATTTCTTCCTGAAAACTCTGCATTTATGCCAAGAAGCTTAACTGCTTCTATAATTACCTGAAGTTGTTTTTCTATATTAAATATATTTTTTTTAGCAATAAAGGTAAAATTTAAATTTCCCAAGTCATGATAAACTGCTCCACCACCAGAAAGCCTTCTAGCTAGCTTTCCTCCATCACCTTCTAGCTCATTATATCTACATTCTCTCCATGGATTTTGATTCCTGCCTATTACAACGGTATTATCATTCTGCCATAAATAAAATATTACTTCATCACTTTTTACGTTGTTAAAAAGGTATTCTTCTAATGCTAGATTATACCAAGGATTATAACTTAAAGATTTAACGAGTTTTAGTGTGAATTTATTCTGCAAAATGTAAAGCTCCCCCTTCTACAGATAAAACTCCTTCATGGATTACCTCTGCTGTTGTTGGATGAGCAAAGATTGTTTCTACTATCTGTTTTGTTGTCAATCCATTCTTAATAGCTAAAGTTAATGGAGATATTAAATCCGCTGAGTTTATTCCTATTATTCCTGCTCCTACTACTTTGTTTGAAGCTTTATCCTTTATAACTTTAATGAAGCCTCTTTCGTCTCCCATTGTAAGTGCTTTTCCATTAGCTGCATATGGGAATTTTCCAACTTCTACATCCATACCTTTTGATTTTGCATCTTTTTCTGTTAATCCTACTGTAGCTATTTCTGGATGTGTGAATATAGCACTTGGTACAGCTGAATAATCCATTTCTACATTATGTCCCATTATATTTTCTACTGCTACGATACCTTGATGAGAAGCTACATGAGCAAGTTGAATTATATTTATAACGTCACCAATAGCGTATATATTAGGTATATTAGTCTGCATTTGTGAATTTACCTTAATTCCTTTTTTGTTATCGTTTAACTCAATTCCAGCTTCTTCTATTCCTAAGCCTTCAAGATAAGGTTTTCTTCCTACAGACATTAAAACTTTATCCACTGATATATATTTTGACTCTCCAGCTTTTGTAAACCTTACCACACACTTGTCATCTTCTGTATCTATTATTTCTTCTACTCTTGAGCCTGTATATAGCTTTATTCCTTTTTTCTCTGCAGCAGTTTTAATTTCATCTATTATATCTTGATCTAACATTTGAAGTACATTATCTAAATACTCTACTACAAATACTTCTACCCCAAATGATGCATATATAAAGGCAAATTCCATTCCTATTACTCCACCGCCTATTACAGCTAGCTTTTTAGGAAGCACCTTCATATCTAATATTTCTTTGCTTGTTAAAACACCTTTAGAATTTGCTCCTGGAATAGGAAGATATACTGTTTCAGAACCTGTAGCAAGTATTATATTCTTACTATTTACTTCTACAATTTTATCTTCTGCTTCTGCTCTAACTGTGTTTTTATCTACTAATTTTCCAGTTCCATTAATTAGTTTTATGCTATTCTTTTCTACTAGGTATTGTATACCTCCAACTAACTTACTTACAATGGAACTTTTTCTATTGATAACCTTTTCCATATCTACACTGTATTCTTTCACACTTAGTCCAAAGCTTTCAGCTTCTTTTAAACTATCATATACTTCTGCTGAACGAACTAAAGCTTTTGTAGGTATACATCCCCAATTTAGGCATGTACCTCCTAAGGATTCTTTTTCAACTAGCACAACCTTAGCTCCCATTTTAGCAGCTTTAATTGCAGCTACATATCCCCCAGGACCTCCACCAATTATAGTCATATCACTTTCAATTTTTTCAACTGGTTTTATTTTCTCTTCTTTAGCACTTCTTGTATTTGTTTCTACGCATTGATTAATTTTAAACAATACATCTGTAGCTTTTACTTGTGCTCCTTCCTCTACCTCTATAGCTTCTATAGTTCCAGAAGATTGAGCTTTAACCACTGCATTACCTTTTTTTGTTTCTAATGATAATAGCTCTTGGCCAGCTTCAACTTTGTCTCCGACTTTAACATTTATCTTACCTATTGTTCCTAGTCTTGGACTCTTTATTAATACTGTCTCTACTTTTTCTTTTTCTACGCTAATTGTATTTTCTTCCTCGATTTTATCAACCCTAACTAAGACTTGTGCAGCTGTTACTTGCATTCCCTCTTCTACTTCTATAGCTTCTACAATCCCTGCAAATTGGGCCTTAACTACTGCATTTCCCTTCTTAGTTTCTAATGACAATAATTCTTGACCAATCTCAACTTTGTCTCCAACTTTTATATTTATCTTACCTACAGTTCCTAATCTTGGACTTTTTATATCTACACTCATTTTAATCCCTCCAAAATTTTACTTTTATCAATCATAACGAAAAAACTAGCTACATTTATAACTAGTTTTCCCAAATTTATTTTATTAATTATTTTTCCATTGTAATTTTAGTTCTCTCAAGCTTTACTCCCTTGCCTAATGAATCCCCAACTGGGCATCTTTTTTCAATGAACTCTACAAATTCTTCAATTTTATCCTCTGGAGAACTACTCTTTATATGCATATTAAATCTTACATGTGAATAACCAGGTCTTACATCTGCTAGTCCTAAGAAACCATCAGTATCAAGATCTCCTTCTAGTTCAACCCAAAAATCTTGTAAATCTATTCCAAATTCATCTGCAAATGCTGATGCAACTATTGTTTGACATGCTCCAAGTCCGCATAATAATACTTCAACTGGATTCATTCCTGTATTTGTTCCGCCTAATTCTTCTGGTTCATCAAGTGTAATTTTAAATCCTCTTGCTTCAGTTTCTACTGATAATCCTTCTTTTTTTCTTGCTATTGCTTTAAAAGTTGTTAATGGCATTTAACCCACTCCTTTTTAATAATTAATAATTTCTAAAGGTTATAATAAATATGTGTTATTTAAGTAATTGCTATTACAATAATTAGTATAGCAATTATTTTTATTTAAAGCAATATATAATTTGTACAAGTTGTTAAATTTTTTTCAATCTTTTTATATAATTGCACATAATGCTTTCTTTTGCATTATTTTTAACAATTTTTTATTTTTCTACTTTGTTTTGTTTTAAATGAATGTTAATCTTTACATTCATTTAAAACTTTCCATTTTATTTTTACCATTATCATTATAAAATTATACTGATATCAGATTTATATTTCAGGTATATTTCTTATCAAAAGCGTAACAATTATAGTTAACCAGAGTTAATAATAAAAAAGTTACTGCACTTTTAAGTGCAATAACTTTGTCTTTTCTATACTATTTTTCAATTGTTATCTTAGTTCTGTTAACTTTTACTCCTTGTCCTATTGTATCCCCTACTGGACATCTTGCTTCAACAAGTTCAACTAGATCTTTAATTTTTTCTTCTGGAGCATCACTTTTTACATGAATATTGAATCTTATGTCTAAGAAACCAGGTCTTACATCAGATAACCCTGCATTGCCATCTGAATCAATTTCTCCTTCAAGTTCTACCCAAACTTCTTGTAAATCTATACCAAGCTCAGGAGCAAGTACAGTTGCCATTATTGTTTGACAAGATCCAAGACTGCATAATAGAAGTTCAACTGGTGTCATTCCCTTATCTGTTCCTTCTTGGTCTATTGGCTCATCAATTAAAAGTTTAAATCCTCTTGATTCAGCTTCAACTAATACGCCTTCTTTTCTTCTTGTAACTGCTTTATATGTTCTTATCATTTAAGCTAATCCTCCTATTAAAATAATTGTCATCCTCACAATTAGTATATCAACAATCACTATATAAATCAAAACCGTTATAGACGATTTTTTAGGTATTTCTTAATTTTCTTCCTTCTCCACATTATCTGCCATAGCTTTTAGAACTTTTTTAAAAATTTTTATATCTTCATCTGAAATATCTTTACGTACTATTTCACTCATTCTTTCTCCTTCTGGAAGTAACTCTTTCCTTAGTTTTATTCCTTTATCAGTTAGCTTCAAGTATATTACTCTTCTATCTTCAGAACTTCTGACTCTGGAAATGTACTCCTCTTTCTCCATTCTGTCCACCAATCTTGCTACAGTAGAAGCTTTTATATTCATGAGGTTAGCAAGTTCAATTTGACTTATTTTTTCATATTTGCCTACATAATAAAGAGCTATCCACTGTACTTTAGTAACACCTTTCTTAAAGAGTCTCTCATTAAATGCATCACTAATTTTTTTAGCAGAATATCCTGTTATATATGCTAAACATGTATCTATATCAAACATCTATATATTCCTCCTAAATAAACTTATTCTCTTTATAATACATTACATAATATTATTATAATTCTTTTATAATTTCAATATGCAATTTATAGAACATTAAAAAACTGAAGATATATTATATTTATTAAAAGCTTAAACCCTATTAATAATAATTATTAATATTTTTATAAAAATAATACAGCTACACCTAATATAGTTATAATAGATCCTAATATTTCTTTTGGAGTAATTTTCTCTTTAAATAAAATAATTGCAGGAGGTATTATTAGGACAGGTACTATAGATGTTATTGTTGAAGATACGCCAGCCGTAGTATACTTTAGTGACATAAGCTGAAAAGATACCCCTAAAAAAGGCCCAAATAGAGCTCCTATAGAAATTTTCCCAATAGCATTTTTGTCTTTAAAAGCTTTGGCTAAGTTTCCCCATTTTTTCATAATGAAGAATAAAACCGCAAATCCAAATAATCCTGCTATTATACGTATTTGTGTTGCTGCAAAAGGATCATAATCCTTCATACCGAATTTACTTAAAATCATCCCCACAGATTGTCCAACAGCTCCTAAAAAGGCAAAAAGTAACCCTCTTTTAGGGTGTGAAAGTTTTATCTTTCCTTTACCTTCTGATTCATCCTCATTCCTTTTTAAAACAACAACAGCAATTCCAAGTACAGTAATAGACATGCCTATAATATTAGGCTTTGTAAGCTTTTCTCCTAAGACTATAAAACTTATTATTGCTGTTATAGGAGGAACAGACGCCATTACTAGCATTGAGATTCTAGATCCTATTTCAACATACGCTTGAAATAAAAATAAATCTCCTACAACCATACCTATAGCGCCAGATATTAGCAGCCAAAACCACGCACTTCCTGTAGCATCAATTGGTAAAAATAATCCTCTTGTAATTAGGGTATATATGCTTATTAATAAAAATCCAATAATAAGCCGTATAAAATTAACTGATAAAGAGCCTACTCTTTTTCCTGCTGATTCAAAAAAAAGTGATGTAGTAGTCCAAAATACTGCCGTTAATAGTGCTATAAATTCTCCTAAGTGTGCCTGAAACATTGTCATCCCCCCAAAATGCAAACCAAGTTTTTAAAGTTTTATTACTTTTCACCATATAGTTAACAAGCTAAGTATAACAAAAAAGTTTACTGTAAAACAATATCTTTATAAACTTACTTATAAAAGTTAAAGGAGATATTTCAAATTTATTTTCTTTGAAATATCTCCTTTATACTTATTGTATACCTACTTTTATAGGTAAATTTAGCTGAACAAGCCCTTTATCCATGCTACGAATCCTTTTTTATGTTCTTTTGTATCTACTTTTGCTTCTACTTTTGTTTCATTTTTTTCAGGAGTAGCAACTTTTATTTCGTCAGTTTTCATTATAAACTTAACTTTACCCTCCATATTTGTTCCAATTCCTGTGAAGGTCCCATAATTGTCTGATAATTTTATGAGCTCATCTTTAGCATCGATTATTTCCTTTACATTTCCTGTTTTATTTGAAACTTCACCACTTAGCTTTTTAATACCTTCCTCATCAAATTTCTTCATATTTGCACTTAACTCTTTTGTTCCATCATTAAGCTTATTTGCACCTTCTGTAAGCTTAACAGAATTTTTGGCAACCTCATTCACTCCATAGCTTAATTTTTGTGAACCAACCATTAATGGAACTATACCTTCTTTTTGAAGTTTAACCACACCTTCTGCTACACCTTTTGCTCCTCCTTGAAGTTTTTCAGTGTTCTCTACAAATGTGTTTGCTCCTCCATTAATTGATTTAGCTGCTTCTCCTAGTTTTTCAGCGCCTCCATAAAGTCCTTGACTCCCCTCTTTAAGGTTTGCACTAGCTGGTTTTAATTGTTCTGCACCATTTGCAAGTCCTTCAGCTCCTTTTGATATTTCTCCCATTTTGCCTGCCACTTGTTTTGTAGCCTTTGTTAATTCTCCTGCACTTGAAGCAGCTTTCTTTTGTCCCTCTTGTAGTTTATTCATACCAGAGTTTATATTCTCTGAACCTGCTTTAATTTTAGCTATCCCATCTTCAAGTCCAGTAAGCCCTGTCAACAATTCATCACCGCTACTTTTTAACTGCATTAGCCCTTGCTTTTCATTTTCTAAACCTGCTTTTAGCTTTTCTGTAACTTCTCCTGTTCCAGGTATTTTTCCTAACAATGAAACCACCCCATGTAGTCCATCAATTCCTACTATTAAAGCATCTACTGCTTTTAATTCTAATTCTTTACCCTTTTTCAATTTTTTTATTCCTGATAAGCTTTGATCTGCTCCATCTATTACTTGTTTTTGACCTTGTTTTAGTTGTTCTGTGGCATCAACTAATCCATTTAATCCATCAGTTAGTCCTTCCATATTTTCAGCAACTTGAGAAGTTC
>JAYFRK010000148.1:0-2062 GCA_034925975.1 Clostridium sp. | reverse complement strand
TTTCCGGCTTCTACATAGTCTATCCCAAAATCATCTAACTTTTTTAATATCTTAAGTTTGTCTTCTACTGTAAAAGAAATACCTTGAGCCTGTGCTCCATCCCTCAATGTAGTGTCATAAATAAAAACTTTTTCTCTATTAATTAAATCCCCAATTTAATTTCAGCCCCTTACTATATAAACTCTAATTAATTTTCATTTTATAAATTGATGAATTTTGTTTAAAGCATTAATATATGCTTTTGCACTCGCTTCCATTATATCTACACTTACAGCTCTTCCAATATAAATAGAATTATCCTTACTAATCTTAACTGTCACTTCCCCTAAAGCTTCTTTACCGCTAGTAATAGATTTAATAGTATAATCCACCAAATTTACCTCCATACCTATTGCTTTATCTATTGCTTTAAAGGCAGCATCTACTGGACCATCTCCACAGGAAGCTATTTCGATTATTTCACCATCTCTTCTTATTCTAACGGTTGCAGTTGGAATCATAGTATTTCCATTAAATATTTGGAAGTATTCTAGATCATATGTCTTTTCTATTTTTACTATTTGCTCGCTTATTATAGCTTCAATATCTCTATCCTCAACATTCTTTTTCTTATCAGCTAAATCTTTGAATTTAATAAACGCTTCATTGATTTGCTCAGGTGTTAAATTATTATACTGAAGTTCCCCTAACCTCTCTTCAAATGCATGCCGCCCAGAGTGTTTTCCAAGTACCATCTGATTTTTCTTAAGTCCTATTGATTCTGGCGTCATAATTTCATAAGTTTTTGCATTTGCAAGTACCCCATGTTGATGAATTCCTGATTCATGAGCAAAAGCATTAGTACCTACAATAGCCTTATTAGGTTGAACATGAACTCCTGTTAATCTATTTACCATAGTACTTGTTCTATAGATTTGTTCACTAACTATTTTAGTATCCATATTATAACAATCAGCTCTTGTTCTAAGTGCCATTACTATCTCTTCCAGTGCAGCATTACCTGCCCTCTCTCCAAGTCCATTTATAGTACACTCTATTTGCTCTGCTCCATTTTCAATGGCAGCTAATGAATTAGCTACAGCAAGTCCAAGATCATTATGGCAGTGAACACTTATTATAGCCTTATCAATATTAGGAACATTTTCTTTAATTCCTTTAATTAGCTTTCCAAACTCCTCTGGAGTGCAATATCCTACAGTATCTGGAATATTAACTATATCTGCACCTGCATCTATAACAGCTTCTAAAATCTTATATAAAAATTCAACATTTGTTCTTGAACCATCCTCTGGGGAGAACTCCACTTCAGGACATAAGGCCTTTGCATATGCTACTGCCTTGGCTGCTCTTTCTAATACTTCCTCTGGCTTCATTTTTAACTTATATTCCATGTGAAGATATGAAGTAGCCAAAAACGTATGAATTCTAGGCTTATTAGCATACTTTAAAGCCTCCCAAGCACATTCAATATCATCTTTAGTTGCCCTTGAAAGCCCAACTACAGTTACTCCTTTTATTTCCTTGGCAATAGCCTTTACTGCTTCAAAATCACCCTTTGATGCCATTGGAAATCCTGCTTCTATTGCATCTACGTTTAATATTTCTAGCTGTCTTGCTATTTGAAGTTTTTCGCTAACATCAAGGCTTATTCCTGGAGTTTGTTCTCCATCTCTTAAAGTTGTATCAAAAATATATATTGCCTTTGACATCTACTCACCATCCTAAAATTAAAACTTATTCTCTATCTGTCCAACTCATCATTTTTCTAAGCTCTTTTCCAACTTTTTCTACTTGGTGTTCTTTTTCGTTCTTTCTAATTGCATTGAAGCTTGGGCGATTAGCCTGATTTTCCAATATCCAATTTCTCGCAAAAGTTCCATCCTGAATTTCAGAAAGCACTTTTTTCATTTCTCCTCTAGTCTCCTTAGTTATTATCCTTTTTCCTACGCTGTAATCACCATATTCAGCGGTATCACTTATAGAATATCTCATATATTCAAGTCCACCTTGATTTATTAAATCCACTATTAACTTTAATTCATGTAAACATTCAAAATATGCA
>JAYFRK010000574.1:0-3311 GCA_034925975.1 Clostridium sp. | reverse complement strand
AATCATTACTGATACCTGTAGTAAACACTACCGAAGAAATATCCTTATTTTTTAGTAAGTCTTTTGAAAGCTTATCTTGGAAATCTTCCTTGGTATCAGTGGTCTTTGCTATAAGCTGCTTAAATTTTATCTCTTTTCCGTAAATGGATTCATAAAGCTTAGGTGACATATAAACATAATGAGAAAGATAATTTTCTGTAATACCTAATACCTTAACATTAATTTTTTCAGTGTCTTTATCTTTAATATATATTTGATCTCCAACTTTAACCTGAAGTATTTTGGCTAACTTTTCGGTTAAAATAACACCTTCATTATCTAATGATAATTTTTCTTTAGTTGTACGATTTCTAAAAATAATGAAATTTTCTATTTCTTTAGTATCTTCAGGTACATATAACGAAGCATTTTTTTCATTTTTACCTGCTCCTACATCAATACTCTTCTCATTAACAAAAATGTAATCGGAAATTTGCTTTTCTTTAGATAAATTATTAGTAATTCCAGTAGAATTTTCTAAAGTTACCCCTTCATTAAGATTTATAGCCATATGATACTTATATAAGTCATCAAATTGTTTAGATACAATAGATACAATTGAATCCTTCAATCCAAAGCCTGCTAAAAGTAATGCGGTGCATCCTCCTATTCCAAGAATAGTCATAAGAAATCTCTTTTTATATCTTAATAAGTTTCTAGCTGTAACCTTTTGGGTAAAGTTTAATCTATTCCATAAAAATTTGATCCTCTCAAGAAAAATTCGTTTCCCTGCTTTAGGAGATTTAGGTCTCATTAAAATTGAAGGCGTTTCAACAAGTTCCTTATAACAGGCTACCCATGCTGCTAAAGTAGTAGATAAAACTGCAAAAGATGTTGCAAGTGTTGCATAAAATACATTAAACTCAGTTATAATAGGCGGCAATGTATACATTATTCCATAGGCATTAAAAATTACTGTTGGAAATATTTTAAATCCTAGTATAACTCCAAAGATGCTTCCACTGGCACTGGCTAGCACTGCATATACTAGATATTTTGAAGCTATAGCTATTTTACTGTATCCCAAAGCTTTTAATGTACCTATATATGTTCTTTGTTCATCAACCATTCTTGTCATAGTTGTGAGGCAAACTAGTGCTGCTATAAGAAAGAAAAATACTGGGAATACTTGAGCTATTGAAGCTATTCTATCTGAAGCCTTCTCATAGTCAACAAAATCTATATGCATATTTCTATCAAGAACATACCATATAGGCTCTTTAATTTTAATTAGTTCTCTTTCTGCATCTGCTATTTCTGCATATCCCTTAGATATTTTCTCATCTGATTCTCTCTTTCCCTTCTCATAATCCTTTAAACCCTTTTCTAGTTCCGCTTTTGAAGAATCAAGTTTTCTGTGAGCCTCTGCAAACTCCACTTCAGCTTTTCTTTTATATTCATCAAGCTTTTTCTTCTCACTATCAAGCTGCTTTTTAGAGGAAGCTAACATATTTCTTGTGCTAGTTAGTTTTACCTCTGCGCTATAAAACTCTTTTTTCTTAGTTTCCAATTCAACTTTTGCCGCTGTAATATTAGCTTTTGCAGCTGCTAGCTGCTGTTCTCCAAGCTTAACCTTGGCTTCCATTTCAGCTCTCTCTGCGGCTGATAAATTTTGATTTAGAGCTAAAATATCTTTAATAGCTTTAAGCTGGGCTTCTTGATTATTTATCTGTTTTTGAGCATCCTGAATCTTACCTTCTGCATTTGATAATTCTTTTTCTGCCTCTATTTTCCCATCGTTGAACTTTTTAAGCTGCAGACTGTATTCCTTTTCTCCATCCCCTAATTTCTTATATCCCTTTGCTAACTTGGTTTCTGCTTCCTTAAATGTCTTATTATATTGATTTTCCTTATCTTGAAGCTGTCTCTCTGCTGCTTCAATTTGTGCTTTGGAGTTATTTAGTTTTTCAGCTGCACTCTTAAGCTCAGTTTTTTGTTTTTCTTCTGCCTCTTTAAGTTTCTCTTTACTTTCATTAAGTTTTTTGTTAGCTTCTGTAACTACTTCATGGTATCGAATTTGGACCCTATTCTTACCAATATCTTCAAGTTTCTTTTTAACAGGCTTAATAACTTCCTCATACTGATCACCGTATGTAAATAAATCTCGTGCACCTTTCACTGTAAGAAAAACGTCTGTATATACCGGAATTTTAAAATTTTCCTGAGGTATCATTATAAAACTGTTTACCTTACCATTACCAATAGAACTTGTTCCTCTCTCAAAAGAAATATAATATGGAGTTTCTACAACTCCTACAATTGTGTATTCACTTACTTTAAGGCTTTCTCCAATATCTTTACTATTACCTGAAGATAATTTAATCTTTGAGCCAATGTACATACCTGAATTCAGCATTTTAACCCTTTCTGTTACACACTCACCAGGTTTTTTAGGATACCTTCCCTCTACTAATTTAACTCTATTAATATATGATTCATCAGGATTATTAACCTTATCTATAGGAAGCGAAAGCACCTTAAGGACTAAATCCTTATTTTCAACATTAACTAAAGCATCCATAGAATAAGCTGGTAAAACTCCTTCTACTTCTGATACTTTTTTTATAACATCTATATCTTCTTTACTAAATCCCATAGTTGAAGCTAGCTTTATGTCCATCAATCTATAGTCATCAAAATACTTATCTGCAGTAATTTTCATATCCGGGCAGGTGGCTTTTACTCCAGCAAAAAATGATACACCTAAAGCAACTATTGCAAAAATTGAAAGGAATCGGCTCAAGTTACGCCTTATTTCCCTGAACGTATCCTTAAGTAAAGCATTTTTCATTGTTACCATTCAATCCTTTCTACAGGGATTGGATTATCGTTGATATTTATACTTTCAACTTTACCATTTTTTACTTTAATAATCTTGTCCGCCATAGGCGCAATGGCTAAATTGTGAGTAATAACAACTACTGTCATCCCTATATTTCTACAGGTATCCTGCAATAATTTCAATATTGACTTACCAGTATTATAATCTAAAGCCCCTGTAGGTTCGTCACATAGCAATAATTTAGGATTTTTAGCAAGCGCTCTTGCTATGGCTACTCTTTGCTGTTCTCCTCCTGATAACTGTGCTGGAAAGTTATCTCTTCTATCCTTAAGACCTACTTGTTCCAATACCAGCTCTGGATTAAGAGGATTTTTGCATATCTGTGTAGCTAATTCTACATTTTCAACTGCTGTCAGATTTTGAACTAAATTATAGAACTGAAAAACAAACCCTATATCGTATCTTCTATAAGTTGTCAATTGCTTTGAGT
>JAYFRK010000239.1:0-5974 GCA_034925975.1 Clostridium sp. | reverse complement strand
CTTTATTTTAGTTAAATAAATTTTTTCCAAGCTGCATCACAGGTATTATATTTATATGTTCATTCAAAATCTTTAATCCAATTAATATTAGTATAATTCCACCAATTATTTCAGCATGATTTTTCAGTACATATCCGAATTTTTTACCAACAATTACACCTATGAAGCATATAACGAATGTAATTATTCCAATAACTACTGCTGATTTTATTATTGATATATTAAGAAGTGCAAGGCTAACTCCAACTACTAGTGCATCTATACTAGTTGCAACAGCAAGTAAAATTAAAGTTTTATTATTTAAAACATCACATCTACCATCTCTGCAAGCATACGCCTCATCCTTTGATTTTATAGACTCATAAATCATCTTACCTCCTATAAATCCAAGCAGTAAAAAGGCTATCCAGTGATCTAGCTCAGATATATAGCCTTGAAATTTACTTCCTATTAACCAGCCAATTAAAGGCATTACCCCTTGAAAAACACCAAAAGTTCCCCCTATCTTTAATGGTTCCTTTAATCTTAGTTTCTCTAACATAATCCCATTAGTTATAGATACAGCAAAAGCATCCATTGACAGACCAACAGCAATTAGAACTATTGTCATAAAATTCATCCTTAAGTATCCTCCTTCTAAATTATGTAAATAAAAAAAGACCATGCGTAACACAAAGTGTTACACATGAGTCTCATTATTTAAGGCAAGCCAGACTTATATAGTCATTATGTTGACGTTGCCACACATTTCAACTGTGCTAATTACTCCCTCACATGCTTATTTAAAAGCTCTGCTATTTAATTGTAAAATAATATATTTAATATTTACATATTATCATTTGTTATCATAATTCACAAGAATTTTTCTTCATTATAATACATATTTTGTCTTCATATTCTATTTTTATGTATTGATTTCACTATAGGTATAATTTCACTAAATTTATTAACTATATAGTTTGCATCTTTCAACTCATCAGAACTAGCAAATCCAAAATTACATCCTATTGACCAAATATTATTTTCAACAGCAGCTTCAATATCTGATTTTCTATCTCCTACCATAATTGCATTCTGTATATTGTAATTTTTTAAAAGCATTTCAATAAGTTGAACCTTAGAACTACATTTGAATTTTCCAGAGCTATAAAAATCAGTTACAAATCTTTTTAGTTGATAATATTCGGAAACTGCATCTATATATTCCCCTAACCCATTACTAGCAATAAATATTTGAATTCCCATCTCACTAATTTCTTTTAGAGTTTCTATTACTCCTTCATATAACTGGCCCCTTCCCCCCTTAATCTCTATAATTAAATTTTTCAAGAATAACTTATCTGCCTCTTTTCTAATATCTTCCGATTCTTCTGGTAATAGCGTTTTCCAAATTTCAGGAAGTGTTGATCCTAGTACACTTAAACATTTCTCCACTGGAGTCTCTCCTTCCCACTTGCCTATTTTCCTCAAATGATCGTAAGTTTTATCTAAAGCTGGCGCAACGATTTTTTCAGTTTGAAATAATGTTCCATCCATATCAAATAGTACTGCGAAGTTATTATATTTCATAAAAATCTCTCCTTAAAATCTTTTATATGACTATGACTTAAATTAATTACTTTTACCTTATCAATTAAATTTCTAATTGTAAATATTTAAGAGTCTTTTTTAATAAACTTTAGAATTTTTATGTTAAAATGTAAAATATACAAAATGCTTATAATCAAATAAAAGTATTTTTGTAACAACACAATAGGAGGAGTTGTTCGACTTTGGAAAAGCTTTATTACGAAAATCCATACACTAAAGAATTTACTGCTGAAATAATAAATGTAATTGAAAAAAATAATAAATATTATGTTGAGCTAGATAAGACTTATTTTTATCCAGAAGGTGGAGGTCAGCCAAGTGATACAGGGTATATAAATTCCATACCCGTAACCTACGTATTAGAGGAAGATAGTAAGATATATCATGTAATGGATGTAAAGCCTCTAAAAATTCACAGAGTTAAATGCAATATAGATTGGGAAAAAAGATATGATCACATGCAGCAACATCTTGGGCAGCATATACTTTCTGCTTGTTTATTTAAATTATTTAATGCAAACACCATAGGTTTTCACCTTGGAAAGAACTTTTCAACTATTGACATAGATAAACTTTTATCAAATGATGAAATTAACGCTTCCGAAAAAATGGCTAATAAAATAATTTTTGATAATATTAGTGTAGAAATATTATACCCAACTAATTCCGAATTAAAAAAATTACCTCTTAGAAAAATATCGCCGAAAGTTAATAATCAGATTAGAGTTGTAAAAATCGGGGATATTGATATAAATGCATGTTGTGGAACCCATCCAAATTCAACAATTGAGGTTCAAATTATTAAAATTTCTAAGTATGAAAAATACAAAAATGGTACAAGAATTGAATTTCTATGTGGATCAAGAGCAGTTTCTGATTATACCTTAAAACATGATTCAATACAAAAAATGTCAACCATTTTATCCTGTAATGAAAATAGTTTAATATCTGAAGTTGAAAGACTTTCTGGTGAACTTAATAAAGCTCTTTCTGAAAAAGCAGCATTAAAATCAGAAGTTGCCAACTATGAAATAAAAGAAATTCTAGATTCCTGTGAAAGTATACAAAATATAAAAATTATTAAGTCTATCTATTATAATGTGGATTTAAAATATATTAATCTTTTAGCATCTAAGTTAGTATCATTTCCCAATGTTATAGCATTATTTGGAGTAAAATCTAATGATAAAGCACAACTTATTTTTATGTGCTCAAAAGAATTAAAAATTGTTAGTATGAACTCTCTTTTAAAGGATGCAATAACCTTAATTGATGGAAAAGGTGGAGGCAGCAACTTTTCTGCACAAGGCGGAGGTAAAAATAACAATAATTTAGAGTCATCAGTTGAATATGCATACAATAAAATTAAAAATTTATTAATATCTTAGGTTATGTTTTAAGATAGATTGTTAATGACCTATAATATCTAAAATAATTTTCATAAGCGATTCACATCAAATCTATGATTTGCTATGAATCGCTTACTCTTTTTGATGAACCACTTAGAATCTTACTAAAATATATATTATATCCCACTAAAAGTGTTCAAATATTTTTTCAATAACTTCAAATCCTGCTCTTCTTCCAGTATCTTCATATATTAAATTTCCATATCGATCATATAATTTTAAAAATACCTCAGAATCAATGCTTTCTTTTATTCTTCTAGACATATCTCCTTTAACTGGTGCAAGCAATTCTCCTAATTTTTTCATTATAACTCTTACGTCCATTTTATAATCTTTATTTTCTATAATTACAGTAATACCATCCTCATTTTTACACAATTTTGTAATTTTAGACTTATTATAAGTAGCAAATTTATATACTTTACCATTTAAATATATGAATGATATGAATCCTATAAAATAATTTTTTAGCCAAGGAATATTTGCTATTGATATCATCAAAGAAGCATTTGATTTTGTAAAATTATTAGAGTGTATCCAAATCCATTCACTAGGGAAAGAGGTCCCCCAATCCTTTTCTATATAGCCCTTTCCATTTGTAAAATCAATTCTATTTCCATTTATATTGAGACTTCCTATTAAATTATGATTTATAGAAACTATACCGTGATTACATTCCATATGAGGAACATAGAAATACCATCCCATTATTCCTGGAGATATTATGGTCTTAGGATATCTTACAATTCCCGTGTATTCTACGTCACCTTTAATTTGCATATTATCACTATCAATATTCAATTTTATACCACTATCAGTAAATATTGATTTTCCAATCTTCACATATAAGTCCTTTTTGCTGGCATAAAACTCCTCCAGCTTATACTGGATATACTGTGTTTTGCATGTAGTACCGTTTATTATCTGAATAAAAGCATGTGGATTTTCCTTTGATAGTGAAACTCCAGGAATAAATGAATATACATTTTCTAAGTCAAATGATACATGTTTAAAATACCATCCTTCAAAATAATGACGCTTAGCTAAATTCCCTTGAAATGCTTCCCTGTTAAATACTTTCAACACTATATCCTCCACTGAAATTTATGAGTATTTATTATTTTATATACTAATAAATCTAATTTTTATATTTTTATTATTACCTAAACTACATAGTTTATATTAGTATTAAAATCTTCTTCCATTAATCAAAATTAATCTTAAATGCTACAAGCTACAAATAAAAAAGTCACATTATACATTAATTGTATAACATGACTTTCAAAATATTAAATATAATAAATTATTTTTCTTCACTATCCTTTTCCAATAAATATGTTAGTACTTCTTGGCGCTCTCTTTGTTTTTTTTCTAAGAAGTCTGGTGTCCACTTATAAAAACCTTCTCCAGTTTTTACTCCAAGTTTACCAGCTTCAACTTTGCTTTTTAACAATTTTGGAAGTTCAGTTGAATTACAAAGATCTTTAAATAGATATTCTGATATATGGCTAAATACATCAAGTCCTCCTAAATCAGCACTGATTAATGGCCCTGTAGCAGGAAGTCTTCTTCCAAGTCCATATTCCATTGCTTTATCTACTTCTTCTGCAGTTGCCCATCCTTGCTCAACTATATATAACGCTTCCCTAAGTAATGCAAATTGAAGACGATTTCCTATGAACCCTGGGCATTCCTTTTTCATGGATACTGGTTTCTTACCTATTGATTCAACCCATTCTATAGTTCTATCCATAGTTTCTTTAGAGGTTCTCTCTCCAGGTATTACTTCTATTAATGGTACTAAATGAGCTGGATTCCAAACCTGTGCAACTACTATTCTTTCTGGATGCTTCATATTTTTAGATATTTCTGTTGGACTAAGTCCTGAAGTAATGGTTGCTAATATTACCTCTGAAGGACAAACTTTATCTAATTTTTCAAAAACATCTTGCTTAAGCTTTAATTCTTCTGCTAAACATTCTAGTACAAAATCAGCTTCTTTAGCAGCATCTTCAATAGTCTTTACTCCTCTTACTTTGCCTAAAATTTCTTCACATTTTCCTTCTGCTATCTGTCCTCCAAGCTTTAAACGATTTAAACTGTCCTTTATATTATTAAAGCCTCTTTCTAAACTTTCATCAGATCTACCATACATAATTACATCAAATCCTGCTTGAGCAGACAATATTGCCATGCTAGGTCCCATAGTTCCAGTACCTAATACTGCTATCTTTTCAATTTTCATATGCGCTATCTCCCCTTTATGTGTAGTTGATATTTCTAGTATACTATATAACCTCTTATTAACAATCTTTATTTTTCCATTTTGATTCATGCTTTAAGGAAGTTGCGGCGCAACTTTTTAGTGAATAACTAATAGTTAAAAGTGAATAATGATGGATATTTTTCTCCGCCTTGCTACGAAAAATTTTAATTTTATTTAAGTTGTTAAATATAGTTGCCCTATGGGTAATTGCTTTAGAAAAGCTAAACATCTGTTATCCTTAACTATTAACTTAAAAGGAAGTTGCGTCGCAACTTTCTTTTAATGTTAGATATTATAAAATTCTTCAAATGCCTTTGTTACATAATAATGATCCATAACTCCACAAAGTTCTCTTACTGAATGCATTGCCAGCATTGGAGTTCCTATATCAACTGAACGTATATTTAAATGAGTTGATGAAATAGGTCCTATAGTAGATCCACCTCTTTGATCTGAACGATTTACAAACTTTTGGACTGGAACTCCTGCCTTTTGACATAACCCCTTGAATACAGAAATTGAGTCCCCATCTGAAGTATAACTTTGATTAGCTGCAATTTTTATAACAGGTCCTTTGTTTATAACAGGTCTATTTGTAGGATCACTTTTCTCTCCTTTATTAGGATGAACAGCATGAGCTGCATCCGCTGATATTATGAAAGATTTTGAAAGTGCTCTAAGGAAATCTTCTCTATCTCCGTCTAAAGAT
>JAYFRK010000496.1:0-3022 GCA_034925975.1 Clostridium sp. | reverse complement strand
TTAATACTTACCTCTGTAGTTCCAATAGCGTTTGCAGTTATAAGTCCATTTTCATCAACACTACAAATTGTATTATCACTACTTATATATATTAATGTAGGATTTTTAACTTCAACTCCATTATCAGTTACAGATACAGTTAATTGTTGTGTATCCCCTAGATTCAATGTAACCGTTGTAGGTTCTACTGTAATTACATATTCATGCTTAGTTTCATACTTCCACCTATCAGCTATTTCTTCTTTTATATCATCATAAACATCATTATATGTACCTTTTTCACAGTATAAATATCTTAATCCCTCATTTTCAGATGTGAAACCTGTAACTTTCCAAACTGAACCCATTTTAATAAATCTATCATTATAATTTATTTTTTTAGTAAAATCATTATCTTGTATTACCAATATTATTTTTCCATCGGCTGTATTTATATATTGTCCATAATTAATACTTTGAGCCTGTGTTTTTATAATTGCAGGAAATTCATATAATTGATTTTCAATATATATTTTGATATTATGAATTGCTTTAGTTACAACACATTTTGAATAAATGTTATTTTTTATATTTACATCTTTATTAGTTACTATCCAATAAGTATCTAATCCTTTTATTATATTTCCTTGTTTTACATTTTCCTCTGTAAATAACTTTTTTAAATCATATGAATTATTTTCTTCTATTTCAGTAAATAACCCTCTTGATAAAACGCCATTTATTTCAATATCTTCACCTTGTTTTTTTAACAATGTTTTAAATCTTTTATCTATAGCATTCAAACAATCACCTTCTTATAATTCATTGATTGGTATAATACATCATAAATACACTTCTGTTTTCTATTCCAGCTTCCTCATCTTCTATTGCAATAATTTTATCTTTTATTTTATTAACTTGCTTTTCTAAATTTTCATATGCAGAACCAGTTGAACCAAAATCATTAGATTCTATCTTTCTCATATAATCATCATCATTCATTATCTTTTCAAGTATTTCTAAAGTAGTTTCAAGTAACTTTTTTAGCATTATATCCTTATTATATATATCAGTTGCATTAAGTCCGTGTTCATCAAGAAATATGGCATATTCGTTATCTTCAAAATACTGTTTTTTATTCAAGTCTAGTTTTAATCTTTCCAATACTGTTACTGTATAACTCATTTAAAATTTACCTCCTTTAAGCCATACTTATAGTTCTATAAGTAACTTGATATCCACTATAAAGATTACTATTCCACAATGCATGTGCATCCTGAAAAACTAATCCACCGATACCTATTTTGGCATAATCAAATTTTTTATAATGAATTTTATTAAATATAGTATCAATTTCTTCCATAATAAGAAACGGTCTTAATCCGCTTTCTGTTTGCCATAAGTCCTTGTGACAAATAATATTAAAGGAGATGTTTCCTTTTCTTAAGTGAATTCCTCCATCATTTGAAAAGTCATCTAGTACAATTGAGATTATACATTTTTGTTTATCTTCTGAAGGAACATAGTTGAAAGGAAATATATTACTATTGAATAATGAAATTGTATCTTCTATATCTTCTTTAGCTAATGGGTCTTTATCTGTATAATGAAGCAGCTTACAAATATTTTGATTATTTAACAATGAAGTTGCTACTTTATTTATATAATCATTTAATTCTTTAAATTTACTCATTTTTATAACCTTCTTTCATTCAAATTTATTATTGCATATATTAATTTCACATCTGTTAATATAGGGGTAAATATAGGTATACCAAGGGTTTACAAGATATAAGGAAGGTAAAAATTTTACTGTGGAAAAAATGAAGGTCTACTACACAAAAAAATATTAAAAAGGGGGTAAAAAAAAAGAAATAGCCTATATTCTAAGCCATTTCTAATGTACTTTATTCCATAATTGTTTACTTATTATCTTAAGAATACTATATTTTATTTTGTTATTTTCCTTTTTACCGTTATATTCATACTCTCCAATATATGCTCTATTTTTTAATATATAATCTACTGAAGTTTTCCCCCATTGCTTACCATCTTTTAACATTCCTTTATTATTTAATTCATCCGCTATTCTTTGTAAACTGTACTTGCCTGAACGCATTTCAAATATATTCTTAACTATATTAGCCTTCTCTTCATCTATTTCTAATATAAAGTTATTTGAATCAATCAAAATATACCCAAATGGTATTTTACCACCTGCAAATTTACCTTTTTTAGCAGTTGCAACCCTACCACTCTTAGTTCTGGCATTTATTGTACTTCTTTCAAACTCAGCAAATCCACCTAACATAGTTAAAAATAACTTACCTTGTGGACTAGATGTGTCAAATTGTTCTGTAATACTTATAAATGCTACATTTAAAGGTTCTAACATATCTTCGACCATTATTAGCAAATTCTTACCACTTCTATGTATTCTGTCTATCTTATTAACTATAATAGCATCAATATTATTATTTTGAATATAAGTAATCATTTCATTATAACCTTTTCTTTTATCTACCTTTGAACCCGTTTCCCCTTTGTCATTAAATATCTTAATAAGTTCTACATTGTGTAGCTGGCAATACAGTTTAATCTTTTCTGTTTGCTCTCCTATGGAAGTATTATCTATTTGCCCTTCACTACTAACTCTCACATACCCTACTGCCTTTTTAATTTTTGTATCAACCATTTATAACGCCCCTTTATCTGATTCACTATATTTATATTTTACTATTATTAATTCATTTTGTACAGTTAATTTTAATTATCTGTACGATTTATTTGTATAAACGTTTGTACAACTAATATTGTTATATATTTTTTGTACAGTTAATCAAATAAAGGAATGATATTTATATACGTTTTACGATACCATTTAATAGGGTTAAGTTTAATGAATTTACGCAGTCATATGGTATATAATACAATATTATGCGGTATAACATCATGATTAATGCAATATTTTTTCAAAAGGGTAACAGAGGAACAATTATAGATGAAACATATTCCAACTCTCTAAATATAATTACCCTATTCA